>JALXCG010000001.1 GCA_026991065.1 Gemmatimonadota bacterium
GTTGCGAATGTCGCAGCGCAGCAGGGTGACGGTGGAGAGGTGACTGTAGACGCCGCCGCCATATTTGGCGCTGTTGTCGAAGATGGAGCAATCTTCGATGGTCGGTGCCGTGCCGTGTTCGCAGCGGATACCACCGCCGTTGCCGCCGGCCGCGTCGTTATCATGAATGCGGCAGTGGCGGATGCTGGCGCTGCCACCGTCGCAGACGATGGCGGAACGACCGTTTTGTAGCGTGATTCCATCGATCACCGTGGCCCGGCCGACCACCGGCGTGAGGTGGAAGAGATCGTGATCACCGGCACCGCTGACGATGGTGGCGGCGACCACGTCCGCCCTGCCGGGGTCCGTGGAGCGGATGGTGAAGGCCCGCCCCCGGTTTTGCAGCGGGGCCGCCAGCGTGTGCGTCTGCGGGGCCAGTTGAATGATGTCCCCTTCGCAGGCGATCGCCATGGCGGCTTCCAGAGTGGGTGCGTCGCCCGGCACCTGGATGGTGCGCGGGTCGTGGATGACCGGCTCGTCGCAGGTCACCGGCGCCGCCCCCATGTCGACCCCCCCCTGGCCGCTGTGGGCGCAGGGCGAGATCGCCGCCAGGGAGTAGTCGCGGTCGGCGCAGCCGGGGTTGCAGAAAAGGGGATCGGCGTCAATGTTGCCGCTGCCGCTCCAGCCGCCCTCGATGTCGCTGTAGCTGATGTCGGCACTGCCGTCGACGTCGACGACCGCCTCCGGAGCGTTGCCGTAGACGATCGAACTGCTCAGGGTGAGCCCGCACTCCGCACCAACATAGATGCCGCCGCCGCTCAACGCGCTGTTGTTGACCAGGGTGCACCGTTCGATCGTCGGCGCGCCCCCTTCGAAGAGCGCGATCGCCCCGCCCTGCACCTCCGACCAGTTGTCGCGGAACAGACATTCGGTCATCAGAAAACTGCTGTTCTCCGCATAGAGACCCGCGCCGGTCCAGTGCGAGTAGTTGCCGATGAACGTGCAACCGTCGAGCGTGACGTTGGCGTCGGTCAGGGTCATACCGCCGCCGCCGGCACCCCAGTAGCCGGTGGAACTGTTGGCTTCGAAACGGCAGCCGGAAAAAGTGGCGGTGGCGCCGGCGATCACCACGCCGCCGGCATCGAGCCTCGACGAGCAGTCGCGGACCACGCAGTCGCGAAAATCGGCGCGCGCGCCGAAACGCATGTCGATCCCCTGGGAGGTGGTGTGCTCAATGGTCCAGTCGGAAAAATCGGCGCGGGAGTCGAAGCGACCGCCGCTGACCTTGATTCCCCAGGCTGCGTCGTTCACGTAGCAGCCGCCCGCGGCGACGCTGGAGGAACTGGCATAGAGCGCGCCGCCCTGGCAGTCGATGAAGCTGCAGTCGCGGATCTCCGGGGTTCCGTAGGAGATCGCCAGGTCGGAGCTGGAGACGGCGCCGGGACCGGTGTTGTGCTCGAATCTGCACTCCTCGACCCGGGCCACCGAATGGCCCAGATAGAGCGCCGCGCCGGTCCCGCTGCTGCCGAGCACGTAGTTGTCGCGGAACACGCAGTGCGCGATCCGGGGGCTGGCCTCGTCGGGCGCATAGATCGCGCCGCCGGCGGTGCTGGCCGCGCCCCAGCCGCCGATCGCGGTAACAGTGCCGGAACCTCCCTGCAGGGTCAGGCCGAGGATCTCGGTGGCGAGACTCTGCCCGGAATCGAGCCGGAACACCCCTTTGCGATACTCATCGCTGGCGTCGATGACAGTCGCGGCGACCACCGCCGAGTCGTCCGGCGCGGTGCTCCGCAGCACCAGATCCTTGCCGCTGAAACTGAGATCCGCTTCATAGTAGGTGCCGGGGTGGATCAGCACGGTGTCGCCATCCGCGGCCGAGGCGATGGCGTCGCCGATCGAAGGACCCCCGGGCGCGACTTCGATGGTCGTGGCGGCAGCGATGGTCATACCGGCGAGAACGCTGCCCAGGAGCAGAATGCCTCGTCGAAAGCGCAGAGATGGGAACGGATGCAACATTGGCGTCGATTCCAAGCAATGGGTAAACACCCAACCGCTCCCCGGCGGATAGTCCGACTACCTGTAACCCATCCCCATCAGCATAACAGCTACCGCTTCGGCTGTCACCCGCGTGGGGCGGAAAAAGCCGGTCTTCTTTCCCGGACAGGGGCCGGGTTCCCTTTTCTGTTTTTTGTGTTGCTGCACCTTTGTCGCTCCATCCAGCCCGCCGGCGGAACGCCCCGGAGCAGTCTGCCTTGGCGGCGCGGGCCGGGATCTCGCCGAACCCGCACCCGCGTGAATCGACGGCGCCTGGCTCCAGGATGCGCTGCCGCGTTGTCAATCTTCCGCGGTGCCCGGGCCGGTAGGATCAGTTTCGATGCGAGCGAGTGAAAACGGGGTTAGGCTGAAAGCAGTTCCGCGGCGTGTTGCCGTTCGGTTCTATCTCACCGCCATCCACCGCTGTCCTGCTGGAGATTGCTTTGCTCGCCTCGACTGCTCACCGATCGCTTCCGCTCGCGCTGGTCGCGTTTTGCGCTACTGCCCCTGCCGCCGTTTTTCACGTTCCCGGCGACTTCACAACCATCCAGGAGGCGCTGAACGCGGCCGCGGGAGGCGATGCCGTGGTGGTGGATCCGGGAACCTACAGTGAATCGCTGCTGAGCTTTCAGGGGAAAGATCTGCTGTTGATGAGCACGCACCCGGCGGATTCGGCGGTGGTCGCCGCCACCGTGATCGACGCCGGTGGCGCCGGACCGGTGCTGCGTTTCGACCTGGGCGAAGGGCCGGGCAGCGTGGTGACCGGGCTGACACTCACCGGCGGCAGCGGAGGTGGCGGGAGCGGCAACCAGGCGCCGGTGATCGAC
>JALXCG010000002.1 GCA_026991065.1 Gemmatimonadota bacterium
TCTGGACCGTGAGACCGGATATCACCACCAGGTAGTACGGGTACAGGAACGCGCCTGTGACACTTGCCACAAAGAGCACCGCGGAGCCGCCAAGCGCACCACTGCGTGGCCGGCGGAGGGGATGGAGGCATTTGACCACGTGCCCACCGGGTATTCGCTTGAGGGTGCACATGCGCAACTGAAGTGCCGCCAATGCCACGACCCGAAGAACGTGCCGACTCCGGTGACCCAGAAGCTTGATCCGGCGGAGAGCTTTTTGGGGCTTACGCAGGATTGCTCCAACTGCCATCGCCAGGCGCACGATCCGGTGCTCGATCGTGATTGCCTGAAGTGCCACAACATGACGGCGTGGAAGCCGGCACCCGGGTTTGACCACGCCAAGAGCCCCTACCCGCTGATCGGAGCGCATGAAAAGGTGGAGTGCGCCAAGTGTCACCAGCCGGCGACGGCGGCGCAGCCCGAGGTGCTGCGCTTTGGTGGGGTCGATCACCAGAACTGCAACGCCTGCCACAAGGATGTTCACGAAAAGCGGTTCGGCGATGACTGCGCGGCCTGTCACGTTCCCGCCGCGTGGAGCCAGATCAAGCCTGATGCGGAATTTGATCACTCGCGCACCGCTTATCCTCTGCAAGGTGCGCACGCCAAGGTGGAATGCGCCAAGTGCCACAAGAGCGGTCGAATGCTCGATCCCCTGGAAACCGACGACTGCAGCCGCTGCCACGCCGATCCCCACCAACAGCTGTTCGCTGACCGGCCCGACGGCGGACTCTGCGCCTCTTGCCATGTGGTAGAGGGGTTCCTGCCCGCGACCTATGGCTTGGAGGACCATGCGGCGACGAAATTCGCGTTGACCGGCGCGCACCGGGCGGTGGCCTGCTCCGCTTGTCACGAACGCACCGATCCCGAGCGGGTTGAAACCGCGCGCTTTGCTTTTGGCTCGACCCATTGCGCGGATTGTCACGACAAGCTGCCGCAGTGGCACTCCGATGAAGGGAAGCAGGGGCCCCTGGAGTGTGAGAGCTGCCATGTGACC
This sequence comes from Gemmatimonadota bacterium, assembly GCA_026991065.1. GTDB lineage: Bacteria > JALXCG01. The sequence continues at coordinate 1,034 of JALXCG010000002.1, forward strand.
GATTCCTGGTCGCAGCCGCATTTTGATCACGCTGCCACCGACTATCCGTTGGTCGGCAAGCATCTGCAAGTGACCTGCAGTGCCTGCCATCGCGGCCGGGACCGCACCGCTTGCACGCTGGTGCCGGAGAATGAGCCGATTCGTTATGTCGGCACCAGCACCGATTGCCGCTCCTGCCACGGCGAGCAGCACGACGGCCAGTTCAAGGACGACAAATGCGACCGCTGCCATCAACCCGACGGCTGGTCCGAACTGCGTTTCGAGCACAATCGCGATGTCGCCTTCAAGCTGGAAGGCAAACACGCGGAGGTGGCATGCAACGCTTGCCACCGCCTGCAGCCCGGTTCCGATGGCATGGAGGTGCGGCGCTACAAGCCGCTCGGAACTCTGTGCCGCGCGTGTCATTTTGCCGATGGCAAGGTGCGCGAGCAATTCTTGCCGGATGCGGCAGTAGAAGGGGAGGAGCAGCAGTGAGGTTTGTGGAATCGATGGTTCCGGCGGCCGTAAGCGTTCTCCTGATCTTCGCTACCCATGCTCGGGGCGAGTCGATGGGGCCGGTGGAGGCGGACTATCACGGTGGTTCCGTGAGTTGGGATTGTGGCGTTTGCCACACACCTCGCGGTTGGAGCGAATTGCGCGTTACGCCGGACTTTGATCATGCGGCCACCGGGTTTGCCATCGAAGGACGCCACCAAGAGGTAGCCTGCAACCGCTGCCACACCGATCCCGTCTTTCAACGAGTCGGAACCGCTTGCGCCGATTGCCACTCCGATTTTATCCATCGGGCCGAGCTGGGCTATCGCTGCGAGCGGTGTCACGACCCGCGCGGCTGGCGGGTTTCGGTGCGCGACTCTTTCGTCCACATGGCCACCCGCTTTCCTCTGCTCGGGCGGCACGCGGTGATCGACTGCGCCTCCTGCCACAAGGGGGCGCCGTTGCACGACTATCGGGGGCGGGCGCTGAGTTGCGCCGAGTGTCACATGGCTGAATATGAGGCCACCACAGCGCCCAATCACGTGCTCGGAAACTTTCCCACGCAGTGTGAGAACTGTCATTCAGCGGCGGTACTCGATTGGCGCGAAGGGGAGCATTTCACCCATTCGCCCGAATTTCCTCTGGAAGGGCCCCACGCCATTGGTGACTGTTCCGCCTGCCACAACGCGGGCAATGGGGTGCTGGACGGGCAGGATTGCTACAACTGCCACTATGTGGACTTCGCCCGGACCACCGAGCCGGGGCATGTGCGGGCCGACTTCCCCACCGAGTGCGTGCAGTGTCACGACACCCAGGCTTTTCGCCCGGCACCCCTCTTCAATCATACCGGGGAGAGCGGCTTCATTCTGATCGGCCAACACGCCACGGCGCGGTGCAGTCAGTGCCACGTCGACGGCGTTTATGCCGGCACGCCAAGCGAATGTTACTCCTGCCACGCCGCGGATTATGAAGGCACCAGCGACCCCGATCACGCTGCCGAGGGTTTTCCCATCACTTGCGAAATTTGCCACACGCCTGACGGCTGGAATCGCACCGGCGGCAGCCGTCTGTTTGGCTTGCGCAGGCTCCTTCCGGTTACCGATCAGCGGCCGAGGGTGAGGTAGACCATGGTGAAATCACTGCTGCTCCTGTGGGCTCTACTTGGCGCTGTGACTGAGGCCGGCGCGGAATCTTTTGCCAAGGTCTCCTATCTGTCGCAAGAGGCGGTTTACGTGGACGCCGGCTCCGAGGCCGGGATTGCGGTTGGCGATACATTGGAACTGCTCAGGGGCGGGGCGCTGGTGGTCGAATATGTTGCCGGTCAC
>JALXCG010000003.1 GCA_026991065.1 Gemmatimonadota bacterium
ACCCTGCGGGCCGGTGGGACCCATCGGGCCAACCTCGCCCTGCGGGCCTTGCGGACCGGTATCGCCCGTGTCGCCCTTCAGGCCTTGCTCACCCTGCGGGCCTTGTGGACCGGTCGGGCCCATCGGGCCGACGTCACCCTGCGGGCCTTGCGGACCTTCCGGACCCATTGGGCCAACATCACCTTGCGGACCCATCGGACCTTCCGGACCCATCGGGCCGACATCACCCTGCGGACCCATCGGACCTTCCGGACCCATTTCGCCCGGCAGACCTTGGTCACCTTGCGGGCCGGTCGGGCCCATCGGACCAACATCGCCCTGGGGGCCTTGCGGACCGGTCGGGCCCATCGGACCAACATCGCCCTGCGGGCCTTGCGGACCGGTCGGCCCCATTGGACCCTCGGGACCCGTCGGGCCAACAACTCCGCCTTCTCCAACCCACGCACCGTTCTCATCCACGACGACGCCGTAGCCATCGATCGAAATCGAGCGAGGATGGATGTCGCGACCGGTTACATCTTCGGCCTCGATTGACAACAGTGATGTCGGCGCTGCGAGAAGCGGCAAGCGTGGAGTCATCGCTTCTTCGCCGGCCACCCGGATTCCGACCCACAACGGTTGGTCGAAATCAACGGCTTCCAGATCCGACTGGGATCCAATCACCAGTTGAAACAGGCCGTCGACCACTTCGATGTCGTGGTGATTCTCGACAAAGACCGGCGTACCAGCGTTTGGACTCGTATAGAGCGCCACACCGATGTCGATAACACCCGAAAGAGGATCACCGACGGTATCCGTCAAGCGTCCCTGAAAGCTGATCATATCAAGAGGCTCGGCGACCACCCGCGGCGCCTCAAAGGCCAGCATCGCGGTGCACAGCGCAAACCACATCCATTTCCGTCTCATTAACGGCTCCTAAGTTTCAAAAGTGCGCCGCCTCCCAGCCGTAGATCTTCCCCCTTGCGTCGGAGTTTGCACCGCAAATGGTGCCCTCTCTGCACCGGATAAATCCCCCCGGAGATTGGCCCACTCAATATTGAACAATAATTATTAGGGAACGAGTACTTCGATGTCGAAACCATCCGAGGAGAGAACCTGGCCGCCATAGGCGATCACGCTCTCGACGTGATAGATCCCTGCTGGTGCTTGACTGTTGACTTGAACTTCGATGGTCTTTTGCTTGATGTCCCAGGGCTGGACAACGACCGGGCTCCCATAGAAGGGCAAGGTACGCTGCACGGGACCCGTGATGTCGACCCAGGTCGCATCGAAAGTCCCGGCGCCGGTGCCGGCGTTGGTCACGATGACGTCCCAAGAAACAACGGATCCTGGATGCGTCTCGGAAGGCGCATTCTGTACGACCAAGACAAGATCGGCATATGACGAACTCGTCGAGGTTGCGCTGAGCAGGCCCACTTCCGCATCAACTTGTGCCGACCCGGTCCCGCCGATGCAGGCTTCACCGATCACGGTAAAAAGCCTGGAATCAGGACTGGTGGTTGTTCCCCCGGCTCCCCCGATTGAATAGGACGTTAGAACGTAGTTTTCACTCGAGGATCGTGCCCACGTCGTGGACGACAATCCCAGGGTGCAGACCAATGCAACAACAAGCAGTCGACTTGATCGAAGCCACCCGCCCAACTGCAATGTGGATGGGATCAGGCTTCTGAACATATGCGCTATCCTCCGTTCTCCGGGTGATTGCACTCCCCCGATGCCGATGACCGTATGCCCGACGATCGTGGCGGATTGCATAGAGTGAATGTATGCGGAAGCGTAACTTCCCATGGTCATCCTCGCAACAAAATGCTCGCACACTGCACGAAAGGATTGCAAATCGCGAAAGCCGCTCCTCATGCATGATGGATAGTCTGGAGTTCTCCAGCCAGGTATGCAACCCCGTTCCAGCGCCTCGGTTCCGACTCGCATCGGTGACCCGCAAGATCCCGGATGGCAGGCGGCAAGGGACCGACGACCGTCACAACTCAATGCGCCGCGAAGAGGCAGACCACGGCCAACTTCGTGACTGGGACATTGAGGGGGGGGAACAGGGATGCACGGTCACCGTTGACAGCGCAGCCGGCGCTCGGTAGCGTCCAGATCATGAAACACAACTCTCGCATTGTTGTGCTTGCTTCCGGCCGCGGCAGCAACTTCACGGCGATCGCCGCAGCGATCGAAAGCGCAGAGATTCCCGGCACCATTGTTCGACTCGTGACCGACAATCCTGTTGCGCCAGCCATCGAAATCGCAAACCAGCGCGGCATTCCGGTCCAAGTCATCGACTGTGGAAGCCGTCGCGGCAGAATTCGAATGGCCGCTCGGCCGCTGCTCCTCAAATGCCTCGCAGATGCTGATGCAATCGCCTGCGCGGGCTTCATGCGCATTCTTCCACCAAGCATCGTTCGTGCGCATCCCGCTCGCATTCTCAATGTCCACCCTTCGTTGTTGCCCGCGTTTCCCGGCCTCGAATCACCACGCCAGGCAATCGAATACGGCGTCCGTGTGGCCGGCTGCACGGTTCATTTCGTCGACGAGGGAACCGACACCGGTCCGATCATCTTTCAGGCCGCCGTGCCGGTAGATGCCTCCGATACGCCAGAAACCCTGGCCGCGCGCATTCTGCCTCACGAGCATCGGCTCTATGTCTCAGCGCTACGACTCCTGTGTCAGGGGCGGCTTACGATCCGCGGTCGCCAGGTCATCATCGAAGATGAGGAGCAGACATGAAGCGACTGGTTACCTGGCTGGCGGCACTCCTGCTAATCGCCGCTGCCGCGCCGGCCGACGAATGTGGCGAAACGATATTGCGTAGTTTGGATCACAGCACCAACAAGGGTGCGACCCGGACCTTAGTAAGACAAACCATCCAAACTTCCAGCGGTGACGAACGGACATTCCAGTTGGAGATTCTCTCCTCGGCTTCCAGCGACGAGATGCTGGTTGTCTATACCGCCCCCGCAAGAGTTAAGGGAATCGCGTTCCTCATGCTCAACGGCCAGCGTGACATGTGGACCTACAGCCCCAAGACCCGGCGCGTGAGGAAGCTCACCTCAAGCACGAAAAAGAGAAAGGTCAACGGATCAGACTTCACCTATGAAGATTTCGCCGTGGGTGGAGGGCACATGGCCGATGACTTCACCGCCGCCTGCAATGGTGAAGAGGTGATCGATGGTCAGCCTTGCGACCGGCTGGAGTTGGTGCCAAAACCGGGCGGCCCCTCCTACTCAAAGGTCGTCGCCTGGATCGCCAAGAAACCCCGGGTTCTGCGACAAGCAGACTACTACGACGCCTCTGGCAAAGCTGTCAAACGACTGACGGCGTCCGACATCCGTTTGATTGACGGCACCCCAACTCCGCATCGCCTGGAGATGAAAAACCTCCATGGACAGCAGTCCACGTTAATGGAGTTGCTGCGGGTCGAAACTGATGTCGCTTTTGCCGCCGACACATTCACCCTGGACAACCTTCGGAGACGTTAGTTGCAGCTTATGATGCGCAACTTGTTCTGGTTGCCGCTGGCCGTCACCGCAGGCGCATCCGCCGTGGAAGTTTCCGGTGAAGTTGAGGTCACTGGTCGCGCTTTCGGTCTCGCGGATACGACCTTCACCCAAGAGACCACTCGCACCCGAGCTTTCCTCGCGCAGGACCTCGGTTCTTCTGCCCGACTCGAATTGGGGCTCGATGCCTATACCTACTCCGGGCAGACCGCTCTTCGAGTCGTGGACCTGCTGCCATCGAGCTATGGAGCGACACTGGACACGCTTGCAGCGGTCCTTTGGACGGGCAGCTTCTTGCTGCCTCAAGGTACCGAACAGCCAGCATCCGGAATCACCAGCATTCTCGGCCGATCTCCCGACTTCGACACGTTACTGCTGAATCGAGCACTGATCTCCTGGCATGGGCATGGCGTCAGCATCGACGCGGGTCGTCAACCGGTGGCCTGGGGCACTGGCTACGCTTGGAATCCGACCAATGTTTTCAGTCGCAAGACCCTTCTGGAACCCACGCGGGAACTGCAGGGCATCGATGTAGTGCGGCTCCGCACTGGGCACCGGGTGCGCTGCGAGGTTCTTCTCCAGCCCGACGACAAGCCCGAAGATACGGGTTGGGCCACGCGCATTCTGACTTCACTCGGAGGGTGGGATGTTTCTGCTCTGGCGTCGCGCGTGGAGTGGCGGCGCATGGACTGGAGTGGTTGGCTCGCCGGTGAGGATGTCGCCCCAAGTCTTGAGTGGGAGGCACGCGCGCCCTATTGGACAATCTTCACCGATCAGGTCACCCGACTCACACTGGGGGGGGACCTGCGGGGAGAGTGGCGCGGGGTCGGGCTGTGGGCAGAGACAGCCTGGAATCATTTGGACCGGGGAGATTCGTTCCTCGACCTGACCGCGGGGATTGATCATCTTTTCGATTTTCAGACCTATCTATTGCTCGAATACCATCGGGAAGGGGAGGGGAAGAGTTCTTCATCCGCGTACGTGCTCAATGACTGGCTGAAAGTCCTGAGTGGAGAGCGAGGCGGGATGGGCAGGGACTATCTGCTCACGGTTCTCAATCATCCTCTCGGAGATCTCAGCGAATTCTCTCTTCTCTCCCTATGGAACCTGAGCGATGGCAGCAGCCTCACCGAAGCATCCTCGTCCCGTTCACTGGCCGATGATCTTACTGTTGTAGTCGCGGTAGACCTTCCCTTTGGGGAGGATGGCGACGAACTCGGCCGAATCGGCCGGGGCGGGTTTCTGCGCCTGACCGCCTATTTTTGATGCCGCTCGGTTGCGCGGAGCGGTGCGGACGCACCCCCCGAAGCCTCCAGCAAGGTGCGCAGCAGGCGCACTTCGTCAGTGATGATGCCATCCACGCCGAGTGCCAGCAGTCGCTCCAATTCGGTGCGCTCATTCGCGTCCCAGGGATGTATGAGGAGACCGGCGGCACGCGCCTGCGCCACCAGCGTTGCATCGGTCGCCGCGGCGCGTGGATGCAGAGCGACGGCCCCCACTGCCAAGGCCCGTTCCACGCTCTCGCCCAGACTCGCGAGCCGGAGTTCGGGATTCAACCAGCGAATCGATCTCAATACCTGGGCGGAAAAACTGCTGATGAGGACCCGATGCTCCGCACCGCGGACCACCACCGCCCGAGACAAACGAGAGCGCCAGCGATGGACCCCCATGATTCCCGCCTTGATCTCCAGATTGAGAAGCAGATGGGGGGGGAGTTCATCGAGCACCTCCTCCAAGAGAGGCACGCGATCAGTACCGCTGCGGCCGCGAAACCATGCCCCCGCGTCCACCTGGCGAACGTAGGCCGCCGCACGCAGGTGCACCCACCCTCTGCCGGACGTGGTGCGGCCCAGTGTGGCATCGTGCAGCACGACGAAGCGACCATCCCGAGTAATCCGCAGGTCCAGTTCCAGTCCGTCCGCGCCCAAATCCACCGCGCGCCGGAATGACGCCAGGGTGTTTTCCGGCTCGAGTCGCGGAACGCCCCGGTGCCCTATGACCCTCACGGCATCTACCACGCCTTTTTCCTTTCGTTGAGGATGGTGCCAAGATGAAGGAGTTGACTTGAGACCCTCGCACAAACGCCACGGGCGCGCTATCATGAATCGGTCGGGTGGCATGATCGATTCGGAGCCCGTCCGATTCGAGCGCGATGCGCGAAACCCGCGCCCCCGCCTGTCAAGATCCGCCCACCCAAGAGATCCGGCCCCGTGCCCGGAGGTTTCCGCAGTGAAGATATTCTCTCGAAGGCTGGTAGTCGTTGGCACCCTCTGGATCGCTTCGGCGCTGATCGTCTCAGGAGTGGCGCAGGGTAGCGAATGGGACTCGAATATCCGCGCCGGTGCCGCCAAGGTGATCATTACGCCGGGCACAACTGCCGAAGGGGCACCGGAGTACGAAGACCACACCCCGGTCTTCATGGCTGGTTTCGACGTCGGCCGGGCCGCAACCGGCGTCCACGACGACCTTTTCGCCCGCGCCGCGGTGCTCGATATAGGTGGCACCCGTGTTGCGTTGGTCACACTGGATCTCGTCGGCTACATGGTGGAAGAGGTTCAGGACATTCGCTATCTGCTGCCCAAGGAGTTGCAGATCGATCGTCTGATCGTTGCGTCGACGCACAACCATGAAGGCCCCGACACCATCGGGCTCTGGGGCTGGGTCGATGATCAATGGCCGTTCCTCCACGCGGGGACCAACGACCTCTATCTGCTGACGCTGAAGCGCAAGATCATCGAAGCGGTCGAGCTGGCCGTGGCGGATCTACGCTTCGCCGGTTTGCGCGCGGCAACCACGATGACCGATGATCTCGACCTGATTCGGGATTCACGCGAACCGGAGATCATCGACCAGAAGCTGACCATCCTGCAGGCGGTCGCTCTGGGGGAGGATGGTGAGGTGATCACCTCCCTGGTGAACTGGTCCAACCATCCAGAGGTTCTCTGGGATGAGAATACCCTGCTGACCGCGGACTACCCCGGCTACCTTTGCACCCGACTCGAGGAGCAGTGGGGGGGGACCAGCCTCTTCATCTCCGGTGCGCTCGGCGGCTTGCTTACCCCGATCGTCACCGCTCATACGTTTGAAGAAGCGGAGCGAGTCGGCACCCTGGTCGCGGACCGCGCGACCGAAGCGATCAATGCCGCGTCCCCACAGTTGCTGCTCAATACAACCCTCACGATCCGCTCCAATGACGCTGTCGATATTTTCTTGATGAACCCGATGTTCCGAACTGTCAACGAGTTGTGGAGGCGCTCTTTCCGCACGCTGTACAATTGCGGGCCGTTCGAGTGGTTCTGTCGAGACATTCGCACTGAGGTGAACCTGCTCTCAATTGACGGCCTGATTCAGTTTGTCTCTGTTCCCGGTGAGATCGTGCCGGAACTCTCCTACGACATCTTGAAAGAGTTGGATGCTCCTCATCAGATTCTCATCGGCCTCGGCTGCGACGAGTTGGGCTACATTCTGCCGGTCTATCGCTACCAATGCAACGGCGAGGACCCCCGCATCTGTTGGCCCACCACTGAGCGCGATTTCGAATACCCGGATAGTTTTTTTGATCCCGGTGACCATTACGAGGAGACGATGTCCGTTGGTCCCGGCGCGGCACCGGTCATCATGGGTGCGATCTTCGATCTCATTGCCGCGGAACAAGCGGGAAAGTAGGAAATGATGCTGTTGAAAACCATTCTGGCGCTACTTCTTTCCGCCTCTGCGGCGTTTGCCGCGGACCCCCGAATTCGAGCCGGAGCGGCCAAAGTCGACATCACGCCACCGGTTGATGCCGCCGGCGTTCCGACCCATCTCGACGGTACCCCCGTCTACATGGCAGGGTTTGACCTGAATCGGCCGGCATCAGCGGTTCACGATCCGCTCTACGCTCGCGCCCTGGTGTTGGAAACCGGGGAGACCCGCCTGGCAATCGTCGCGCTTGATCTCGTGGGATTCGAATACAACGATGTTCTGGATGCACGCTACTTGCTGCCGTCCGAACTGCAGATCGACCACCTGATTGTGTCGTCGACCCACAACCACAACGCTCCTGACCCGATCGGGATCTGGGGCTACATGAATCTTAAGTTTCCCTTTTTCCACCTGGGCACGAACTCGCTCTATTTGGAAGAACTCAAAGTCGCCATCATCCAAGCGGTACGGGAGGCCGTCACCGATCTGCAGCCGGTGAAACTGCGTACTGCCGTTCAGCCAACCGCTGATCTGGATCTGATTCACGATTCGCGCCCGCCCGTTATCATCGACGACTGGATTACAGCGTTGCAGGGGCTCGACGCCGAAGGCATGGCGGTTTTTACCCTCGTGAACTGGGCCAACCACCCCGAATCTCTGGGTAGCGAAAACACCGCGCTGACAGCGGATTTTCCGAAATGGGTCTGCGACGAGATCGAAGAGTGGGCGGGGGGGACCGCGGTCTACACTTCGGGCGCACTGGGAGGACTGCTGGCTCCCAACGTTCCCGAGCACACTTTCGACGCAGCCGAAGACCTGGGGCGCACCGTTGGCCGGTTGATCTTGCGCGCGCTGGATGAGCAGACGGCGCTCTTGCCCCGGGGGCGTCTCAGCATTGTCAAGGACGATGAGGTTGATATCTTTCTCTTCAACCCGCTGTTCCGCGTGTTGAATTTTCTCTCCGAAACCACCCGGCATGACCGCGACCTGGTGAACTGTGGTCCCGCCGGGCGTCTCTGTCTCGATATGCGCACCGAGGTTGATGTGGTCACACTCGACGCCGGTCCCGACAATACTGTTTTGCAGTTCGTCACCGTACCGGGCGAACTGGTCCCGGAACTGGGCTACGACATCCTGGGCGCGATGGCCGGTCAGACCAACTTCATCATCGGCCTCGGCAATGATGAACTCGGCTATATCTTGCCGCTCAACCAGTACGAGTGCAGCGAGAGCGATCCTCGCGATTGCTGGCCCACGGCTCGTCCCGACTACCGCTGGCCCCTCAATCCTTTTGATTCCGGTGACCACTATGAAGAGACGATGTCTGTCGGCTCGGAAGCCGGTCCGGTAATTCTCGACGCGCTCTATGAACTGCTCGCTGAGGTAAATTAAGCTCAAGCTTGAAAGCGATTCCGCGCGCTCTTTTCCACACGCCGGCGAAGATCTGTTTGAACGTGCCGATGAGAGGAATATGTCTCGGAATCGGCGGTTCATTGGCGTGCTTTTCGATTGCTGCGGTGTGTACGCACGGGCCTATCGCCGCGGCGACGGTCGTTTCTACATTGGACGCTGTCCCTGCTGCTTGCGGCAGGTTCGCTTTCGGGTCGGCGAAGGGGGGAGCGACGCGCGCTTTTTCCGGGCGCGTTGAGTTCTTCTCCACGGCCTGATTTCGCCGGGTTCCGCGCGGAGGAGCCAAGACCTGTTCGAGAGTACGAGAAGATCCCGGTTCGGCGAGAGTCTTTCGGTGAGGCTGATGCGTCGCACTGATGGGCGCCCCGGTGAATGGGTGCGGTCCGAGCTGTTCCAAGGAAAATGGCGTGGGAGAGAGACTTCGCGGGGGGAGGAGACAGAGAGAAGAATGCGATCCTTTCACGGGTCTTGATGTGGAGGTTTACATAATATCTCTTATCAGACATTCCTGTCGTGGCAAACCTGGTTGGAGATCGGTCGGGAGTGCCGCCTGCTACTGGTCGCTCAGACGTTCGGCCAGGGCGGAAAAACGGCGCTTTACCTGGTCGCGGCTGACGGCGAGTTGAATCGCCTCGGCCGTGCCAACCAGGATCACCATTTGGCGCGCGCGGGTCAGTGCGGTGTAGATCAGGTTGCGCTGCAGCATCACATAGTGCTGCGTGGTAACCGGCATGATGACCGCCGGGAATTCCGAGCCTTGACTTTTGTGCACGGTGACCGCGTAAGCGATGGTCAGCTCGTCGAGATCGTTGATGTCGTAGCTGGCGGT
>JALXCG010000004.1 GCA_026991065.1 Gemmatimonadota bacterium
TCTGGCGCCGGTGCAGCAGCGCCCGGATCTGCCCCTGGGCGCGATCGGCCCGCTTCTGCATCGCCCGCACCGCCAGCTCGTGCCGCGTGCGACGATCCATCACCACGCCGTTTTCGGTAAAACTGGCGGTCAGCTTCTGCAGGTCCAGCGTTTCATCCAGGTGAACGATGAACGGCACATACTCTTCAGCCTCGGCTTCGTTCAGGAACTCGGCCAGATCCGGCATGATCACACCAGCGACAGCGCTTCCCGCGCCGCCCGCCAACATGCTCATCGCCATTCCCATTGCAAACAGTTTTTTCATAGTCAGTCCACCGGAGGAAAGAAGTCAATCCGGCCATAGCCGAACGTGAATTTGGCACCCAATTCGTCGGCACTGGCCTGAATGTGATGCCGGATATCAACCGCGCTCCAACCAGGCTTCCATGCCCGATAGGCCGCACACAAAGCCGCAACATGCGGCGATGCCATGGAAGTTCCATCCATGCGCACATACTCATCATTGGGGTAGCAGGAGTAGACAAACTTACCGGGCGCCATCACCTCGACATTGCCCGGAGTCGTGTCATCCCCAAAACCGCGCTGCGAAAAGAACGCCGCCTTCTCGCAATCACCGAACAGGAACCCGCCCAGCGCGCCAACCCCGATCACCGAAGTGTAGGTCGCCGGATAGTTGGCGAAAAAGCCGGGCCCGCTGTTGCCCGCCGCCGCCACCACCAACACATCCGCCGCCCAGGCCGCATCGCACGCCGCCTTCAGAATCGGATCGCTGGAACTACCGCCCAGGCTCATGTTGATCACATCAGCGCCGATCGCCACCGCGTGATCAATGCCCGCGGCAACATCATCCCACCAGCCGGATCCATTCGAGTCGAGCACCTTCACCGCCACCAACTCCGCCTGAAACGCCCCGGCGATGCCAACACCATTGTCCATCACCGCGGCCGCAATGCCGGCGACATGCGTGCCGTGCCCGTAGTCGTCCATCGGAAAATCGTCGTCATTGACAAAATCCCAATCGTCGATCGTATTCAGATGCGCGCGCAGATCCTCGTGATAAAGATCGATGCCGGTATCCACAATCGCAATCATCACATCGCCGGTCTGAATATGATCCCACGCCAGATTCGCCGAGACACAGGGCAGCGGCCACTGCTTACCGTAGGCGGGATCATTCGGCTTGTAGTCGGCCCCGGGCCGGCCGCCACCTCCCCCCCGTTCAATGGCGTAGGGAGTCTCCCCCGCGGGCACCGAACAGCGCCCCACCGGCTCGATCCATTTCGCCACCCGCGCAACATCGGCGTCGGCGCGAATCTCCGCCAACACACGACTGTCGCCAACAACAAAAGATGCCGCTGAAATCTCCGGCAGAGCATGCCGAAGCGTCGCGTCATAGCGACCGGCGATTGTCTCTATTACGGCCGGCAAATCCGCCGCCGTCCGCGTGCCGACGGAGATCCGAAACTCGGCCTGGGCTGCCCCCGCGAAAGCCAGGAGCGGAACAAGAGAAAGAGCGATTGGGCGCATGCAATGCCTCCAAAAACAACGAGCCAAACGCAGCTCGAACCCCGGCCGCCCGAGCGGCGCGAAGTCCAATTTGCGGAGCGGAATTCCGATTTCCTTAAGCCTACAATCGTTTTTCTCTCTTTTTCTTGAAAAGTGCACCGCCGGCGCGAGAATCCGCGCGGAAGTTCCGGCAACGGGGCAAGAAGCCCCCGCCCGCGATCCTCTTCCTGGCCGAAACCGCCCTGAACCCGGCCCCCGCGACCGGCTCAAATCCCGCGTTCCGCCTTGCTATTCAAGCGGTTCGGCGAGCGTCCGGCGGATAAACGCCAGCGCCTGCGGAAACCGCTCCACCAGCCCCGGCTGCTGCACCAGCGCCCACTGGAAGGCCCCCTCCAACTGCAAGCTGGTGCGGTCATCCACCTCCGCCGAGCGGTCGATCAGCGATTTCGCCGCGCCCACCGCGGCCGGCGCGTGGGTAGCGATCGCCACCGCCAGTTCCTCCGCCGCGGCCAGCGCCCCCGCCTCATCCGCCGCCACCCGGTGCAGCACCCCGAAGCGCTCGGCCCGCGCCGCGCTCCAGCTACAGCCGGTGAGAATCAGCTCCTTCGCGCGGGCCGCGCCCACCAGCCGCACCAGCCGCGTCGTGCCGCCGACATCCGGCAGGATCCCGAACGCGATCTCCGGCAATCCGAACACGCAATCGGCGCTGCTCACCCGGAAATCGCAGGCCAGCGCCAGCTCAAACGCGAGACCGATGCAGAGCCCGTGGAGCACCGCGATCACCGGCTTGGTCATCACCTCCAGGCGGCGCAGCGGCGCCTGCACATCGTGGTGCAGATGCTTCCACGGCACCTGCGGCATCCGCCCGAAGAGATCCGCCAGCAGCGTGTGGTCGATTCCGCTGGAAAACACCGGCCCGGCCCCGCGCAGCAGCACCACCCGCACCTCGGGCGCATCCCGCACCTGGTCCAGCGCGGCCACCAGCCCATCCAGCAGCTCGCGATCAAAAGCATTGCGCTGATCCGGCCTGTCCAGCCAGAGAGTAGCGACGGGGGCGGCAAGTTCGACACGGACCGGCATGGGCAGCTCCAGGAGAGAGGGGGGCAAAATGGTGGTGGCGGCGCGCACGGACTCCGCGCAACAACCCGGGAGAACGGAGGCAACCGCGGTCGCCGGGGCGGCACCGGGGCAATTGGCCCCAGCCCCCGTTGACCGGGCGTCACGCAGTTTCTTAGTTTTTTCCAGTGTAGCAACGCAAGAGCTATCCGGGGTCATCCAACCGGCTGGCCGATCGGCATGCGGGGAGTGGGCCAATCACCAAC
>JALXCG010000005.1:0-1615 GCA_026991065.1 Gemmatimonadota bacterium
CGTCGATATGGGCGCATCAACGCCGCAACCGTGGATGTGGCGGCGGCCGATCTCGCCGCGCTGGGGGCGGATGCCGATCTGCGTCGGTTGACTGACTACATTGAACGGGACGGCGTGGTTGCGATACCGGAAGTCATGGGGTTGCCGATGCCGCGCGAGCGCGAACGCCGGCAGGGGGGCGGCGGCAAGGGGATGGCCGGCGACGCCGACGGCGGGGAGGGGCTGACGCCCAACGATGAGTACTACGACCTGCAATGGGGCCCCGCCTGTACCGACCTGGAGCGGGCCTGGGGTCGTTGGGGTTTCGCCGCGCGTGATGTGATCATTGCGATTCTCGACACCGGTGTCGACTACACCCACCCCGATCTGGAGGGCAATGTGGACACCGAGCGGGGATGGGATTTTGTCAACAACGATGCGGATCCTTTCGATGGCTATGGCCACGGCACCTCCTGCGCCGGCATCGCCGCCGGGGTCGCGGACAACAGCATGGGGGTGGCAGGAGCGATCAATGCCATGATTCTGCCGATCAAAGTGCTGGATGACGAAGGCTATGGCAGCTGGTCCGATGTGGTTGCGGGAATCGCTTACGCGGTGGACGCGGGGGCGGACGTGATCAGCATGTCGATCGGCGGTGGGTATGATTCAAGCCTGGAACGGGCTTGCGCGGATGCTCGGGATGCGGGGGTTTTGGTTTTCGCGGCCGCGGGGAACTGGGGCAACGACTGGCCGGTCTATCCTGCTACCTTCACCTCGGTAATCGGTGTCGGCGCATTGGAGCAGGGGTGCTCCTCGGTTGCCTATTATTCGAGCCGGGGCTTTGGCGATGATCGCGAGGAGGGCAATGTCGAGATTGTCGCGCCGGGATCGTTCATCTATACGATTGCCGACGCGGGGCGCTACCTCTATCGCTGGGGGACCTCTTTTGCCTGCCCGCTGGCGGCCGGGATCGGCGCCGGATATGTCAGTTTGTCGACCTGGAGCAATCGCGACATCCGGCACCACATCCAGTCCAACGCGGACCCGGTCGAGGGGTGGGATGAAGCCGGATACGGCATTGTTGATGCCTATCCGTTCGCCGACTGAATAGGTGCCGGCGGACGGAGCACCGCGTGCCCGTCCGCCGGCCGCACACCCAACCGTTCAGCAGCCGCTGTGGCGCGGCTGCCGCGGAGGCATGCGTTTTACTTGCTGGTGAGAATCACCGCGCCCGGCACAATGCAGTCTTTGTCGCCGAAGATCTCAATGGTCACATCAGACTGATCCGCGGTCAGGGGTTGGTTGATGCTCCGCGCGTCCATGAGTTGCGGTGAGGTCGAACCCGCCGCGCCATCATAGAAACGAGTGGCGTAGGAGCCCAGGCCGGAGGCGTCCACACCATCGATCAACATGCTCTCGCTGGCCATCACGCCCTGGACCCGGCCGCCCTGGCTGGCCTGGCCGCCGAAGGAGATGAATGTGAACTTGGAGTCTGAATTCTCCGCCACCTCCAGACCATGAAGCATGTAGCTGGCCGACGTGTTGAACAGCTTGCCCGCCAATCCATCGTAGCCACCCACCGCGGCATCAAAGAGCATGGTTTTGCCCATCTCCGCCTGGCAGCATGAGGCATGGT
>JALXCG010000005.1:1625-2827 GCA_026991065.1 Gemmatimonadota bacterium
ATGGTAAACCGCGGTGATCGCGACACCATCGGCGGCCGCCAGGTTATCGTTGTAGCCGTCGTCGTCCCACGGGTCGCGGCCGGCCAGAATGGAGGTGGTTCCAGGCATCAAGGCGACGGCGAATGTGCCGTTGACCACGGTGTCGAAACCGAGCGCGGTGCGCTCCTCGGCGGTCAGAACTTTCCTGTAGACCCGCGCCTTGGAGTTGAACTCCCAGCAGTTGACATCGCTTTCCCCAACAACCTCGCCCTGGATAACCTGCCAGTGATAGGGCCCTGGGGGCGTGACCCGCAGGATGCGGATCTTGTCCAGATCCGGTTGCGCGGGGTTGTCGATGCCGGTGAACGACCAGTGGAGAATCACACCCTCCGCCGCATTGCAACTGGTTGGAGCGCCGGAAAGTTCGATGCCCCCCCCCAGCCGATTGCGCAAACCCACCGCCGCGGTGACGTGGTCGGTGTCGTACCAAACCTGTGAGGGGATCACCTCGAGCCCGTATTGCTCATAGACAACCGTGCTCGCACCTCGGTCCACGATTGCCTGGTCCCCGGCGAGGGCCGTTCCCGCCCAGAACGTCATCGTTATTGCGGCCAGAGCCGCTACTACCTTGGTCATCTCTCCACTCCTTTCGCGCCACCCGACGCCGGGTGACTCGATTGGTTGTGACGGGGATCCGGATTGAAGATGGATGCGAGGATTGGATTTCGGCGGTGGCGGCGTGAAGGCGAACACGCCACCCTGTTCGAGCTACCGCGATCGAGGCCAACTCTTCGCCTGTGCCATTCCGCTCAGATCGCCCAAGTCGGAGCCATTGCTCCACGCAGATTCACTCCCTTGCACAGATCGTACCGGGGCGCGTCAGCCTGTGTAACGAACCAAGGTGGCATGAGTTGCATGGTTCTGTCGGCACTCCGCCGGGGGCGGTGGCAGCCGGCGGTCGCAACAATCAGCGACAACATCCGGGAGCAAAGCGGCAATCTCTCTGTTGCTGCTGGTGTTTGGCTGGAATCGCCGAAACCGGCGCGTTCGCCCCTGGATGCGACAGTTGCCTGGGAACGTGTCGCGCATTGGCTTTACGTCGCCCCGCACTCGTTCCTGCTCCGATCTCTGCGTTGCTAAGTCCTTGAAAGGCAACCAGCCTTCCTGCGGACTCAGCGCCTTGATCTCGAAACAGGCCCGAATACGGGGCTCGAAAGCCAATG
>JALXCG010000006.1 GCA_026991065.1 Gemmatimonadota bacterium
GCGCGGCACTATGTGCGCTGGACGGGGCAACCCGACCACGCCGAGTTGGCGCCCCGGGCGCATCTGCTGCTGGCCCGGGTGCTGATCGACACCCAGCGCTATGCCGACGCTCTCGGCGCGATACGCCACGCCCACGGCATCGCGGTGGCCCGGCGGCAGCGCAGCGAAGAAAAGCGGATCTTCGCAACCGCCGCCCGCGCCTACCGCGAATGGGGCCGGGAGGAGCAGCACAAAATGTGTCGTGCCATGGAAAAAGTAGTGTTGCAATGGCCGCGGCAGGAGCATGTAGTATGAATAGGTACTCCAGCGAACTGCGCGAAGAGGCCTCTCTGCTGTAGCAAGGTGTTCCCGAAGGAGAGCAACATGCACACTCGCGCCTTGATGTCAGCGGTTCTGCCGCTCCTGGTCGCCCTCCAGGTGGCTCCCGGCAGCGCTCGGTTGACGCCGCCGTCGCCGGCGGAGCAACACGGCTCCCGTGGCGGCTCCATCGACGACTGCCGCGCACCGATCATACGCGACATTTTTGATGTCATCACACCCGAGACACTCGGCCTCGCCTGGGAGGCGATTGTCCGGGATTCACTCGGCTATGACCTGTGGGTCTGGCACAGCAACATCCAGGGAATCCCTCCCGTCGATTCGCTGAACAGTGCCGATCTCGTCATCTGGACCACCGGCGGCGACACTTTGGACGGTCCCGGCGACCGCTCCTGCCTGACCCCCGCCGAAGAGGAAACTCTGCTCACCTATCTGACCGCCCCGCCCCCCGGAGTCACGCCACGGCTCTACCTGGAGTCACTGGACTATCTGGATGAGCAGGACACCACCAGCAACGCGCTCTCTCCCCTGGCCACCGCGCTCGGCATCGCCGCGATCGACACGCTCGACGTTTTCAAGCAGGAGTTCACGGTCTATTCCTGTGGCCCGCCGGGCTCCTATCGCCATTTCGAGGTGGGTTTTCACACCTCCGCGGCGCTCGTGTTCAATCAGTCCGATGGCTATCTGACCCTTGCCGGAGCACAGAAGATCTTCCGCGCCCAGGATGGCGGCGGTGTCACGCGAACCGTCGGCCACTTCTACTCCAATGAGACCTACTCAGTCACCTTCGCCACCTACCTGCTCTCCAGCATGACCGAACTCGATGACCCCGTGCTCTATCCGAGCGATCCGGTCTCCTATGTGCGGATCTCGCTGAGCAACACCGGCAAGCCACCGGTGATCCAGATCGGTCCCGACCCGGGCGACAGCCTGATCAGTGTCTTCCCCGGCGACACGATTCGTCTCGACACCGAAATCGCCAACTGCATGAATGCACCCTACGGCGATCGCACCCCGCAACACCGAATGGTCGGCTTCGGCATCCACGCCGGGATCCTCGACCCCGAAAGCCGAGAGGTTGTGCAGCAGTTCCCGAAGCGTTCGATCAAGCGGGTCGACGCCCGCCAGGGCCGCCGCTATCTCTGTGAGTTGCCCCTCGATCCCGCAATCGAACCGGGTGATTATGTTTTGCTGCAGGAGGTTGGCTATCTCTTTCGCACCGACACGCTTTCCGCGCGGCACTTCCGCCTGCGCGTGCGGCCTCTTCCTCCATCGCCGCCGCCCGATCCGCGGCAACGCCCTGCATGGCGGCCGATCGCCGCGGGGGCGAGGCCGTGAAGCAGCCCGCGGAAGCGCACCCGGTCCAGAGCTGGCCGGATTTGCGCCGCCGTGTGTGGGATCTTCTCACGCTGATCGATACGCTTGCCGGCGATGTTTGCGCCGACCGCAGCGATGAAGAGACCGACAGCGCCGCGCGCGAGATCCGCACCTGCTGTGCGCGGATGCGGCGGATCCTGCCGGAAGAGTGGACCGGCCCCACGGCCGCCGGTGCCGATACCGCGATCGCCACCGTCGCCGGCCCCTCCCCGCTGCCCTTCGATCTACCGGTCGGCGACCGTCCGGAGCAGGTGCTCCAGGAAGCCGCCCAGCGGATCAGCGCCAACATCGAAGCCGACCTGGTGCTGGTGCTGCGGGTCGTGGATGGCGGCAGCGAGCTGCGGCAACTGGCCCGGGCCGCGTCCCACCCCAAGCACGGCGGCTCCGGCGCGGCCCAGGAGGCGATCGCCGCCAGCCGCTCCATTCTCGACCACTGCTGCCGCACCCGCGCCGCCGAGTTCATCGACGATACGCTGCGGGTCGATCGCTACCGGCAACAGGCGAGCGTAGTGGACCAGCAGATCCGCTCGGTGCTGGTGGCGCCGATCCTGGATCATCGCGACCAGCTCTACGCGCTCATCTACGCCGACCGCCGGGCCCTCTTTGCCAGCCCCTTCGGCGCCCGCGAGCGGGAAAGCTTCGACCGCATCGTGGCCACCACCGCGGCGGCGCTGCAGCGCTCCCTGCGAATGGCCGCGCGGCCGGCCGGCGGCGAGGGGCGCCGGCGGCGCGAAGCCGAGGCGCTGCGGAACATCATCGGCAGCTCACCGGCGCTGGAGCGGGCCAAGGCGCTCTGCAGCGCCTTCGCCCAGTCGCATGCGCCGGTGCTCCTGGTCGGTGAACGCGGCACCGGCAAGGAACTCTTCGCCCAGGCGATCCATCGCCTGAGTCCCTGGCACCAGGGGCAACTGGTGCGCCTGCAGGGTCCCATGCTCCAGGGCGAAACCGGCCACGCCGAGATCCGCGGTTGGAACCAGGGGGCTTTCACCGGCGCCGACCACTCCCACCCCGGCGCCTTTGAAACCGCCGCCGACGGCACCCTCTTCATCGACGAAGTGGCCGATCTCGATCCCCGCGCCCAGGCCGCGCTCCTCGGCGCGCTGGACCCCGGCACCATCCGTCGCATCGGCGAAACCAGCGATCGCCCGGTGACCGCGCGCATCATCGCCGCCACCAACCAGAATCTGGAACAACTCGCGGCCGCCGGCAGCTTCCGCCTCGACCTGCTCGATCGACTCAGCGCCCTGCAACTCCGCTTGCCGCCGTTGCGCGAGCGCCACCTCGACATCATCGAACTCTTCCACCACTTCCTCGACCGCTGCGACCTGCCGCTGGAGATGCGGCCCCGCGCGATCACGCCGCAGGCGGAGAGCTGGCTCCTGGCCCTGCCCCTTCCGGGCAACGTGCGCGAACTCAAGAACCTGGCGATTCGGGGTGCAATCATGGCCGCCTTCGAGGGCCGCGACACCGTCGATCGCGAACACCTGATCAACCCCAACCAGCCGTTGGCGCAGCCCTGGCCCCAGTTCAAGAGACAGGTCCTGGCTCCCCTCTCGGCGGAGGAGCGGACCAGCGCATTGCGCGATTGGCTGCGCCTCTGGCATCGCGAAACCGGCGGCCGGCGCTCTCTTTTCCGCGAGCGCGCCATGCTCAGCGAAAGCCAGATCGCCAAGCTGCTGCGCGAAGTCGTGACGGGAACTCCCTGGCACCGCTAATGCGCATCGCGCCGAGGCGCGCCACACCTGCCCGACTCCGCGAAAAGCATGGCCCGGAGCATGCGCCCCGAGGGCGCCACTCCGCGCAAGAGCGGCGCCCGGTTCAACGCCAGGTGTGGATGTCGTCGACCGACATATCGCTGCCCATGGCGATGCCGAAATAGACCGTTCCGGCCACGGAGCGGTCGCTGGCCACCGCCAGAAGGTCGTTGCCGTCGACCGCCAGAGTCACCACCGGTCCGCTGTTGATCAGACTGACCGTGTGCCACGCACCGAGGCCGAAGGGATAGGCCACGCTCCCGGCGTCCAGCACCTCGCCGGTGGGCAGCCGCCGCTGCAGGCTCAGACTGTCCGCGGTGATGTGAGCGACATATCCCGGTCGCATCTCCAGCATCGAGAAGAAAAATTTGCCCAGCGCGTCGAGGGCCAGGTAGCCCTCGCCCTGATTCAACTTCAAGCGGCACTCCACACTGCTGTCGAAGAGCGGCTCCTCGATCAGGGCCGTAATCAGGCGCATCCCATCCGGCTCACCCGCCGGGGTCACGCCGCGAATCACGCCGTTGTGGCCCGGTTCCTCGAACTCGAAACCCCAGCCGAACTCGGTTTCGCCACGCAGCTTGCCACTGACGTAAAAGTTATCGTGAACGACCAGGGGGTCATCCAGGTCGCTCTGAAAAAGTGTCCCTTCCGGATAGAAAGCCGGTTCGAGCGCTTCCGCTCTGGCGGTGATCGCCAACATGGTCGCCTGTAGATTGTCGCGGATCTCCGGCTCGGTGTCGGAGAGATCCACGAGTTCGTCCGGATCGGTCGCTTCGTTGTACAGCTCAACCGTCGCCGGATCGGGGTCCGGTTCCTCGGTGTGCTGGATCACCTTCCAGTCCCCCTCCTGGTAGGAGCGTCCCAGGTGGTTGTGACCGATCCTCCGATTCGGTTCCGGATCGACCAGCAGATCCCGGCCCTGGGCCTGCTCCGGACGCGGCATCCCCAGAATGTCGAGAATGGTCGGCAGCAGGTCAACCTGGGTCGGCAATCCGCCCAATACCAGGTTGCGGAATGGTCCGTAGCGCTCCTGCAGATCTTCCGGAAGCAAGAGGATGAGCGGGATGTGGATGTTCGATTCGTAGTGGTCGGTGTGGCAGAAATAGTGATTGTGGTCGCCGGCCAGATTCTCGGCGTGATCGGCGGTGATGATGATCAGCGTGCTGTCCAGCAGCGCCTCCTGGTCGAGGGCGCCGTAGATCTGGCTGAAGAGATCATCCATATTGGCCAGAAGACCGTCGTATTGGGCAACATACCAATCCATCGAGGTGATCCCGTCGATCACCACCGATGCCTGGATGCCACCGTCGCAGGACTCGTTCTCGTTGATCGCGGGAACATCGCCGAGATCGCCGTAGAACGGATCGCCGACGAAGAGGGAGTCGAAGGGCGGAGGGCAGACATAGGGGGTGTGGCCGGCGACCGGCTGAGCGTGGATGTAAAAGGGCCGAGCGCCGGGATCATGGATGACATTCATGACCTTGTCCGCCAGATTCTGGTCGGGCCGAATCGAGGGCTCCGCAACATCGAAGCGGTCGGCGAGTTGCCGTGAATAGTGCGTCAGGATCGGGTTGCTGGAGAAGAGATAGGTGTGATAGCCCTCATCGTTGAGAAGATCCGGCATGGTGACCCAGCCACGCGGAATCGCCAGCGAAGAGGCCAACACCTTGTGTGTCGGCACCGTCACGCCGGTCATGATCGACGCCACACTGGTCCAGGTCCAGGTGGAAGCGGTGGTAAAATTGCTCCAGCGGATCCCCTGCTCGGAGAGTTGATCGATGAATGGGGTGACATTGCGCTCATAGCCATAGACACCAAAGTGGTCGGCCCGGGTGGTGTCCTGCGTCCAGACCAGAACGTTGTAACGGCGCAGCACTTGCGGCAGTTCAAGCAGCGGAGGGCGGGCAACCGTGACGGAGGAAGCGGCTGGCGCGGCCTGCGCCGGCAGACCGCTCGGTCCGGTCAGCGCAACCGTCAAGGCGGCGATCTTGATCACATCCAGGTTCATGGCTCTTCTCTCTCCATCGTTAATGCGTCGGGGACAATGACCCGCGCCGTCATCTACAGTGCCCCGGCCGCCGGCTGCGGCCCAACCCATGAGTCCGGGCAAGTCCGGGCGATTCTCTTCTTATCGACCGCCGGCCCGACCCGGAACAGCGGCCCGCGGCTGCCCGGGAGCGGTCGATCCCATCAACCATAACCTCGCCGCGCTCTCTCTGCACGCCGCACTGCCGCCCCCCCCCGCGGGAACCGCCACGCGCCGCGGGGAGACCCCGACGAGAAATCGGAGCCCAGCTCCGTAAGCGGGTTACACTGCAATCACACGTTTTGGAAGCACCCCTTCCGGGGCGCGTGACGCATGGGGACATGGGCCGTCAAGGCCCCCACTAGAGGACACCCAATGAACCACCCACGTCTGATCGCCACCGCCATCTGCGGCTCCATTCTTCTGTCCACCAACCCGGTCCGTGCGGGCGGCTTTCTCCTGGTCGGCACCAGCGACGGAGCCAACAATTGGGATGGGATGGGGATGCAGGTATTCTTTCTCTCCTCGATCAACGGTGACTCCACGCCGGAGATCGCCACCGGGGCGTTCTGCACCGATGGTCACGGCCAGATCAACTCCGGCAGCCTGCTGGTCTACAACGGAGAGGAACCCCACGAACTGCTGTGGAACTTCTGTGGGCCCAACGCGGGGGATCAGTTGGGCCGCTCGGCGGCCAACTGTGGCGACCTCAACGGCGATGGCCTGGATGACGTGATCGTGGGCGCGCCGATGCGCGACAACGAATTCGACGCGGACGGCAGTGTCTTTGTGTTGTCGGGAGTCGATGGCAGCGTGATCTTCGAACTCCACGGGAGCACCCAGCGCGCCACCTTCGGCTGGGCGGTCGCGGGCGCCGGCGACCTCAACGGCGACGCGGTGCCGGATCTGCTGGTGGGCGCGCCGGGCGACGCCGGCAAAGGGTCGATCACGGTCATCTCGGGAAGTGACGGCACCCAGTTGGCCAAATACTGGGGTCCCAACACCGGCAGCAAATTCGGCTACTCGGTCGCCCGCGGCGGCGATCTGACCGGCGATGGGGTGCCCGAACTCCTGGTTGGCGATCCGGTCGCGGACGGCCAGCGCGGCAGTGTGCGAATTCTCAATGGCGACAAGGTCGGGCGCGGATTCCGCAGGCTCAGCAGCGTGCGCGAAGCGCTGCTCTTCGGCGCCAACGCCAATACCCGCTTCGGCGAGGTGGTCAGTTGCGTCGGCGACCTGGATCTGGATGGCGTCCCGGAAACCGCGATCGGCGCCCCCTGCGATGACTCGATGTATATCTACTCCGGCGTCTCCCACCAGTTGTTGACCGTATTCAGCGGGCACGGCGCGCAGGGGCAAACCAAGGACGGCATCGGCCACACCCCCGCTGCCAATGTTGGGGATATCAACGGGGACGGTGTGGAAGACCTGCTGATCGGCGCCCCCTACTACCACGAAGAGGGGCTGCCCGCGGTGGGCGCCGCGGGACTCTTCTCCGGCAAGGATCAGCGGCTGCTTTCACTGCGCCAATGCTACTACGACGAGAACGACTATTTCGGCGCTGCGGCCTATGGCAACGGCGTCGATTTCGATGGCGACGGCTGGCCGGATTGGATCATCGGCATTCCCGGCTACGGCAGCAAATCGGAGAACTCGGCCTACGGCGCGGTCATGGTAGAAACCTCGCGCTGACGACAGCTATCCGATCAGCGCCGGCCGGGTCATCTGGCCGCCGGCGCCGATCTCAATTGCGGATCGATAGATCGTCGACCAGCACCTCGCCCCCCTCATTGGCGACCGAAAAATAGGTCGTTCCCCACATCCGGTGCGGCTCCGGGTCGATGGCGGCCAGCACCAACTCGCCATTGACATGCACGCGAATCTCCCCATTCTCCTTCTCCAGCCTCACCCAGTGCCACTGGTCCAGGGAGAAGGGAATGGTGGCGGAGCCCCAGTCGAGGGTGCCGCCATCCCGGTCGACCCGAGTTAGCGTGACCTGGTTCTCACCAAACTTGGCGATGTATCCACCACGCATCCACGGGCGCCAGCAGATCATCATTGCCGCCTCACCGGAGACCAGCTTCATCCGTGCCCGCGCCGAATAGTCCTCCAGGGGATAGAAGATCAGCCCCATATTCATGCGGAATGGCTGTCCACCGCGGCACTCGGGAGCCTCGGGGTCGAGCCGACCATGCATCACCCAGTTGCCCCCCTCATCGGCAAGACGGATCCGCTTCCAGCGACAATCCAGGCTCACCGAAGTCTCTTCAAAGTAGTCGTAGCCGACGTCGGGATCGCTGAAATCGGTTTTGTAGAGTACCCCGGTTCCGGGACTGCCCGGCCGTGCCCGGTCGGCAAACTTGATCAGTTCGTGCATCTCGCTTTCGAGATCTCGCGCCAAGGCGGAATCACTCTCCGCCAGATTGATGGTCTCACCCGGATCGGCGGGAATATCGAAGAGTTGCAGATCGGGATCAGGCTCCAGGTAGAGAGCATGGTTGATCACCTTGTACTCCTCCGGGAAGAAGGCGCGGCAGTGATGGTCAGCCGAGAGCGCACTGAGATTGCCCGCCCCGGCGATACCCGGAGGAGCCGCCGGGATGTTCGGAACCGTCAACCCGAGCGTTTCCAGGATGAAAGGCATGAGATCGACGTGGGAGTGGGGGCGATCGATCACCCGCCCGGCAAACCCGCCACCATGCTGGCGCTCCCACTCCCGCGGCAGGAAAACCAGAAATGGCACGTGGGTATTCCCCTCGTAGCACTCGATGTGACAGAAGAAAAAGTTGTGGTCGCCGGCCAACTCTTCGCCATGGTCGCCGGTAACAATGACCAGTGTATTCTCACGCAACCCCTCCTCTTCCAGCACCTGAAAAAGCTGCTCGATCTGATAGTCGATGTAGGCGATCAGGCCGTCATACTGAGCAACGTACCAGTCCATGCTGATGATGCCGTCGATCACCTGCCCGGCAAACATTCCCCCCTCGCAGGACTGCTCCTGGTGCAGCGCCGGCAGGTCGCCAAGTTGGCCATAGTAGGGATCGTCCACGAAGAGGGAATCCCACGGTTCCGGAGCGATGTAGGGCGCGTGCGGTCCGAACGGCTGGGCCTGGATGAAGAAAGGCCGACGCCCCGGATCGGTGATCATCTGCACCAGAGTATCGGTCAAATTCTGGTCCGGACGTTCGGTGACAATTACATCCTCATAGAGATCCGCCGTCCGCCCCCTGGGTTCCAGCAGCGTGTTGCTGGTCAGCAGCGCGGTGGAATAACCGGCGGCCTCCAACCGGTGAGTGAGGGTAGGCAAGCCCGGATGCGGCCGCAGCGTGCGCTCCAGCACCTTGTGGGTCTGGGGGACCGTGCCGGTCATCATTGACACCACACTGGGCCAGGTCCAGGTCGAAGTGGAGTGGTAATGGGTGAGCATCACCCCTTCATCAGCCACCTGCTCCAGGAACGGCGTGGTCTGCCGCTCATAGCCATACAGGCTCAAGTGATCGGCACGGGTCGTATCGATCACATAGAGCAAAACATTGTAGCCATTGGCGACAGCCGCGGTGATCTCACCCAGTAGCGGATCGGGAGTTGCGGCTGGAATCGCAGCCGAGGTCATTGCCGGCGGTACGGAGAGCGCAGCAACGGAGGTCAGGGGACGGGCCGCGGCGCTGGTGGCGACCGCGGCGGAAGCGGTGAAGATCCACGGGAAAATCGCAGCGGCGCGATGGCCTGCGAACATGTTCAAATCTAGGCTCCGGCAAAAAGGGAGAGGTTGGTTGAGACGCCGGGTGCATCTCAGCCTCTCCAGTGTAAGAAGCTCTTCCCCCAACCTCAACTGGCGCCGGAAAAGTGCCTGGTGCACCGGCCAAGACGCTGCGGGCAGCCCCGGTCGCAAGCCGCGCCGAGGATACCGCGTTGACGG
>JALXCG010000007.1 GCA_026991065.1 Gemmatimonadota bacterium
GGCGCCCGGCTGGATGTAGGCGAGCACCTGGAAGCCGTGGGCGTGGGCGGTGTCGATGCGCTCCTGCACCAAAGCCTCGTGGGCGGGATCAAGTTCGCCGCCGAAGCTGTATTGCCAGACACTGTCGATCAGGTCCGGCACGGCGTAACCGTTGCCGTCGAAATCACGATAGAGCTTGTTGAAAAGGACCAGTGTACCGAAACCACGCGCCGCCAGTGAATCCCACTCCGCAGTGGTGAGAGGGGTTGGATCGGAGCCGAAGTCGACGGCGACGTGGGGACGGGCGGCGGCACCGTAGAGACGCTCCAGGTCGCGGAGCCGGGCGGGAAACACCGCGCACGCGGTGGCGCCGCCGGCGGCCAGGGTCACATGGATCGGGCTCTGTGCATCGGGACCGGCCAGGGTGGTTACGCTGGCGCCCGGCACCACCATGTGCGACATTCCAGCCCCCGAACGCTCCCAGAAACGGTGGGCGGGGCGCTCCAGCGGCGGCAGGTCATCGCCGCCACGCTCGGCGAACCAGGTGGGGTCGCTCAGCAGCGGCTGAAATGTGTAGACGAGATCATCCGCGCCGCTGCGCAGAAGCGCCATCGAATCGTTCCCGATCTCGATCTCCGGGCCGCCGGCCGCCGCCAGGCGACAGGATTGCGCCGAAAAACACTCGACCGTCCATGGGCCGAGCGCTTCGCTGAAGTTGATCTGCGCCACCGCCAGCGGCTCTTCCAGCGGGGCATTGGCGGCCGGGTCGAGACGCTGATAGAGGGTAATTCCGGATGGCAGCACTTCAAACCGGGCCCCCGTGGTGATGACAGCATAGCCCCACTCATGCTGGTGATTGAAGGGCGTTACCTCCTCCACGGCGAGACCGAATTCGGCGCATTCATCCGGGATGCCGTTGCCGTCGCAGTCGCTGCTGCTGCCGGCGGAGATGTCGCGACGGTCGGCGCGGCCGTTGCCGTTGCAGTCGTGCAACGGTACTTGAAACTGGGGCGGGAGCCCCCCTTGCATGCGGTCGGCAATGGGGGGATTGCCGGACGCCCGGAGTAGCGCGGTCGCAACAATCAGGTCGAGGGCGATGCTCTTTCGCGCCGGTTGGGCTCCCCGCGGCACCACGGCCTGCACGCTCACGGTGTCTCCGGCCAGCGCCGGCGGCACCACTCGCTCCAGGGTCGCCACCCCGGCGCTGTCCGCATTCACACTGCCGATCAGCAGCGGCGTGCCGAGCAGATCCAGGCGAACTCCGCCAAGTTGCGGCAACGGGTCGGCGGCCCGTCCCTGGCCGTCAAAGCCGGCCACAAAAGTGACCGCGGCGCCCGGCTCTACGCCGCTCACCTGGAGCGTGGCGGCGGCGCCGGGAATCGGTTCCGTGGCGGTGAGCCAAAGGGGCGGCTCCGGCCACGACTCATTCAGGGTCCGCACCACAGCGTCGCCGGCCCCCAGGTCGAAGTGATCGAGGGTGATGTAGTTGGGCAGATGCAGATCCGGGTTCCAGTCGCTGTAGCCCCAACACTCCACAGCGCGGTTGTGGAGCAGCGCATAGCGATTCACCGATGCGGCAGCAGCGCGGTCGGAACCCAGATCGGTGGTGATGAAGTGATTGAAGATGAAAAGATCGCTGCCGGGAGTTCCGCGACCATCGCGGCAAGTGAACTCATCCACATCGGCATAGTCGAACGGCACCTCCCAGGCGCTGTCCCATATGTAATGATGCCAGGGAAGGGTCGCGGCGGCGTCGTCGGTGAAGACCACGACCGGAGTTCCGGCGGCGATCAACTCCCCCAGCGTCGGCCAGGGCGCCACGGCGGGACCGGAGTAGAGTAACGGCAGGAGCCCGGCGTCGCTGAATGCCGCCGCGGTCCGCTCTTCGGAGAGGTAGGACTCCAGAATAATCGTCACCACCTCTTGCGGATGAGTTTCGACGAATGCGCGGATCTCCTCCAATACCGGCCGCAGTTTCTTCTTGCCCCAGGGGCCGCAGACCCCGTGGCAGAGGTAGGCACGGCCAAGGTAAAGATAGGTATCCAGCATCAGTGCCCGAACGCCATGTTCCAGTTGCCAGGTGACACTTTTGAGCTGATTCGGCAGCGGCACGGTGAAGCCGTAGTCGGAGTTGGAATGGGCGTTGTGGGTGGTCAGGTAGGCGACTTCGTCATAGGGCCGATCGCAGAGCGCGGGGTCGCCGTTGCAGGCCCGGGCAGCGGGGGCGGCGAGGGCAAGGACGAGGAGAGCGAGAGCGACGCAGGTGGCCGGGAGCGGGGAGCGCGGCACAACCCGCGAACAGGATCGCGGCGCGCCCGGCACGGATCGGGAGAGGTGGGGCAGCATACTGAACTCCAGCGGCGCGGGGTGGATCGTCCAGGGGGCGGTGTGCCGCCCTCCGCGGGAGCACGGCTCCTGCTCCTACTTCTTTCTAAGGATAACACCGGCGCGGCGCTGTGGCGCAAAAGCGCGACGCGCAGGCGCGGGGCCAAACCCCGGGGCGCGCGTCGCCGGCCCTGGCCCGAACGACTCCGGCCTACTCCCACCAGCCGCGATTCAACGGTCCGCCGTAGGCGCCCATGTCGGCGCGCTCGCCGTTGGGGAAACCGCCCGGCCAGAGCGGATCCTCATCCCACACGGCATCCGTGACACCCGGGCGACCACCATCGATGCAGAGGGACCCGACCGCGGGGTAATCCACCAAGCCGGAGAAGGTGAAGAACCCGGGATCCACATCGATATTGCCGGGTCCGCTCCAGCCGCCGGCGATGTCGCTGTAGCTCACCTCGATCTCACCGCGCGCGAGGCGCAGTTCCGGAGCATCGTCATCCCAGAG
>JALXCG010000008.1 GCA_026991065.1 Gemmatimonadota bacterium
CAGAGCATCCGCAACCGTCATCTGCCCGCCAGGCAGCAGAGAGTCAACCCGGTAACCCTTGAGGTCGAAAAGAATTCGGCGAGCCAAGGAGTAACCGTTGGTATGCAGTCCGGTCGAGTACAGACCGACCGCGACATCCCCCACACGAATGGCCTGTCCATCCAGAATGCGGGAGCGCTCGACAATCCCAACAATCGCTCCCACGACATCAAAGTCGCCTTTGGCATACAGCCCCGGCATCTCAGCGGTCTCTCCGCCCAGAAGAGCACACCCGGCAGCACCACACGCATCGGCCATACCCTCGACGAGCGCGGCAACGGTATCAGCTTCCAGACTTCCCATGCCCACGTAGTCGAGAAAGAAGAGCGGGGTAGCTCCTTGCACCAGGATATCGTTGATACAATGATTGACAAGGTCCGCACCGAGGCTTCGAAACTGCCCCGCGAGCTTCGCGACCAATAGTTTGGTCCCGACTCCGTCGATGCTGGACACCAAGACCGGGTTCTCATAGCGGCCCGTGCCCAGATCAAAGAGCCCGCCGAAGCCCCCGATGCCTCCCAATACGGATGATTCATGGGTTGCCCGCACAGCTGTCGCGATCTTCTTCAGCGCCCGAACGCCCTCGTCAATGTCCACACCAGCCGCCTTGTAGTCCATCGAGTTAAGTCTCCAAAAGGATTCAGGAAAGTCGGCCATTCCCTGTGGAAGCGGGATTCCTCTCGGTTCGAACTGAGAGTATTTGAATCCTAGCCCAGCACAAAGCACCGATTGAATGCGTCCAGGGTTGAGCGAACCGCAGCGTCTATGTCATTTCTGCGAACCATGGCTGTACCGATCAGCTTCTGCTGATGGCCACAGGTCACGAGTGAAAACGAGGAGATCACGATCGGATGCTCAAGTCGGCTTTCGCGCGGCTCCAGCAGCCGAATGGAGTCAAACACCGCCGCGTCCATCGCCGCGCCCAGGTCGCGGAGAGCAACCAGGGTTGCCAAGCAAGCCAACCGCAACAAGCGCTCCGGGCCCGCCAAGCCCGATTCGATACCGACTCCACGGCGCTCACCATACCCGAGCCGCACTCTTACCCGCGCCCGCGGCCCGGACAGCAACAGATCAACCCCTCGCACTTCAACCCGGGTGGTTGTAGATGGCCGATACGGAGCGTCGCCCGGAAGAGAGAGGAACAGCTGTTCAGCCGAAATCGATGGTCCATCGCCACGTCCATTTGCCGTAAGGCGTGCCCGCACCTCCTCCGCCGCCGCAAGAGAACCCACCGTGACCAACACACCGTCAATCTCGTCATTCGCCGCAAGAATCACTCGCACATCACGCACATTCGCGAGCCCCGCCAGTGCCGAGCCAACCCAATCTTCAATCGATGCGTCTGTGAGAGGATCGTTCACAGCTGTCTCCGGAGGTTGCCGCCGCGGTCATGGTTTTTTGGGGCGCGGCGCGGAGCGAGCAGAGACCACGGACAGGATCAGCGCCACGCCGTGCTACGAAGTGTAATCGACTCGCGTGAGTTCGCGATAGCTTCGCCGCCTCTCCGCGAGAGCTTTTTCGCTGATTTCGCAGAGACCGGCCACTCCGAAACGTTCCACACAAAAGGACGCGGCGACTGTGCCCTGAACAACTGCCCGCCGCATCGCGGCATCGCTGATCGTGGACTCCTGAGTCAGTTGGGCCATGAACGCCCCGGCAAAGGAATCACCGGCTCCCGTGGGATCGACGACCCTCTCCACAGGCAGCGCCGGTGCGGCGAAAATCCCGTCTCCGGAAACCAGCATCGCGCCGTGCTCCCCCTTTTTGACAACAATGGCTCGCGGCCCGCGCCGCAGAATGGCCCGAGCGCCCTTGATCACATTGCTTTCGCCGGAAAGCATGCGCACTTCTTCATCGTTGACCATAAGTAGATCAATGCGCGCCAGCACTTGCTCAAGAGCTGGCCGCTCTCCCTCGATCCAAAAGTTCATGGTATCACAGGCCACAATACGCGGCCCTCTTACCTGATCCAGAACCTCTGCCTGCAAGCGGGGATGGATGTTGCCGAGAAAAAGATGGGAAACGTCGCGGTAACGGAGCGGCAGTTCCGGACGAAAGTCGGCGAAAACATTGAGTTGGGTGTCCAGAGTCGTGCGATCGTTGGGGTCCGCACCATAGACACCTGACCAGCGAAAAGTTTTCCCTTCCGTGCTGTGCAGGCCATCGAGGTCCACTTTGTGCTTAAGAAGAAGCGAACGGTGCTCTGGCGGAAAATCGGATCCGATTACTGCTACGACACCGACCCGACTGGCACGAGAAGCGGCCAGGGAAAAGTAGGTGGCAGACCCACCCAGTTCATCCACAACCTGGCCGTGGGGTGTCTGGACACTGTCAAGAGCAACGGAACCAACAACTAGTAGATTCAACTCATTCTCCTTCAATCGAGACGCCACGAGCCGGACCAACGAGAAGCCGCAGACCAACCCTTCCCTCTTCCCCGCCTCCCAGCCACGGGCTCCTTAGGAGTCAGCCGATTCATTGCTCACTGCCGAGTCGGCTGTCCACTCTTCACCCAGCATCTGCATGGGATCGGCAGCCGGGCCAAAAGAACGCTGGGGGCAGTCCGCCCACAACCCTTCGAGGTTGTAGTAGGCGCGGACCGCGGGCTGCATGATATGGACCACCACGTCGATATAGTCTGCGAGGATCCAGTTTGCATGCTCCATCCCCTCGCTGTGATGCAGCTTGATCCCTTCGTTGCGAAGACCTCGCCGAAGGCCTTCCGCGACCGCACGTACTTGTACGTCTGAAAGCGCGCTGCAGATCATCAGGTAG
>JALXCG010000009.1 GCA_026991065.1 Gemmatimonadota bacterium
GCACTCGTTCCTGCTCCGATCTCTACGTTGCTAAGTCCTTGAAAGGCAACCAGCCTTCCGGCGGACTCAGCGCCTTGATCTCGAAGCAGGCCCGAACACGGGGCTCGAAAGCCAATGCGCGACAGGCTCCTAGCGAGAGGTGCGGGCTGACGTGGACTAGCTACTTATGCAGATTATTGCTGCCGACGACGACCCGGTTGCCCGCAAGATCCTTGAAGTCTCGTTGACCAAGTGGGGGTTTGAGCCGGTCATGGCGCGGGACGGGGATGAGGCGTGGGCGGAGATCCAGGCCCGAAGCGGGTCGCTGCTGATGATCCTGGACTGGATGATGCCGGGGATGGATGGGCCGGAGATCTGTCGGCGGGTGCGCCCTTCCAAACAGCATGAGGGGAGCTACATCATTCTGCTGACCTCACGCGAGGGCAGCGATGCGCTGGTCGCCGGACTGGAGGCGGGGGCCGACGACTATGTGACCAAGCCCTTCTTGGCAGCGGAGTTGCACGCTCGCATTCAGGTCGGCGTGCGGGTCGTGGAGTTGCAGCAGACCCTGGCGGCGCGCTACGCGGAGTTGAAGCGCGCCCTGGATGAGGTGCACCAGTTGCAGGGGTTGATCCCGATCTGCACCTATTGTAAGCGGATCCGCGACGACAGCAACTACTGGCAGGCGGTGGAGTCCTATGTGGGCAGCCGCGCGGCGGTGGAGTTCAGCCACGGGATCTGCCCGGAGTGCCACGAAAAACACATCAAGCCGCAGTTGGAAGAGCTGATGAGGGCGCGCGCGGAGAGCGACGAGGCGGAGTGAGGCGAAGAACCCCGGGGAAGGGCAGAACGCGCCACGGGGTTGAAACGGGAAAGAGGATTCCCGGTTATGCTGTGAGTTCCTGCGTCATCTTGGTTTGACGCGTGCCCCCCCGACTCCTGGAGGCCCTATGTTGCTGCGCGGTTCCTGTTCCCGGCGGATTGTTCGCTCCACCCTATCCAATCTCTTGCTTCCAGGCGGCTGTGCGGTTGCGGTTCTTGGGGCCGTGGCCGCCCGCCCCGCGTGGGGGCTCGCCGGCACCGTGGCCCGGGCGACGGCGGCGGACCGGCGGCCGGCGGCGGAGGTGGTTGACCTGGCGGTCTATCGGCAGGCGACATTGGCGGAGAGTCCGCTGCACTGGTGGGTTTTTCTGAGCGACAAAGGGGCCGCGGTCGCGGCGGACCCGGAGGCGGCGCTGGCGGCGGCGCGGGAGCGGTTGTCGGAGCGCTGTTTGCGCCGGCGGGCGCGGCGCGCGCGGGCGGCCCGCGGGGATGAGGCCTGGGTGACGGCGGCCGACATTCCGGTGGCCGAGGAGTATGTGGCGGCGATTGTGGAGTGTGGCGCGGAACTGCGCCAACAGAGTCGGTGGCTGAATGCGGTGAGTGTGGAGGTGGATCCGACCCGAGTGGAGCCGCTCAGCGTGGTGGCGGAGCTGGCCTCGCTGCCTTTTGTGACGGAGATCCGGCCGGTGGCCTGCTATGCGAATGGTTCCGGGTTTGACGCGGACGCGGTGGCGCGCGAGATGGGAGTGCTGGAGGTTTCCACGGAGGGGGACGCCGCGGCGATCGACCCGGTGCGGATCGACCGGCACGCAGCGCCGGTGGCGGGATCCGGTATCGACTATGGCTCTGCCCTTGACCAACTGGAGCAGATGGACATGGTGCGGCTGCACGATCTGGGCTACAGCGGCGAGGGGGTTCTGGTGGCCGTTTTTGACACGGGGTTCCGCAAGAGCCACGAGTGTCTGATGGACATTCCGCTGGTGGCGGAGCGGGATTTTGTGTTCGGCGATGGCGACACCGAGGATGAGCCGGAGGATGAGCCCGGGGCGATGTCGCACGGCACCGCGGTCTGGTCGATCATCGGCGGCTGGAAACCGGGGACCATGATCGGCGGGGCGTTCGGGGCGGATTTTGCGCTGGCGAAGACCGAGGACATTCGCTCCGAGAGACGGGTCGAGGAGGACAATTGGGCCGCCGCCGTGGAGTGGGCGGACAGCCTGGGAGCCGATGTGATCTCTTCGTCACTGGCCTATCTCGATTTTGACGATGGGTTTGGCTACGACTACAGCGATCTGGATGGGCGCACCGCGGTGACGACGCTGGCCGCGGTGCAGGCGCAGCGCTACGGGATCGTGGTCTGCAATGCGATGGCGAACAGCGGGCCGGCGCCGCGGACGCTCAATGCGCCGGCGGATGCCGACTCGATTCTGTCGGTGGGAGCGGTGGATCCTTACAACATCCTGGCGGATTTCTCGAGTCGCGGACCGGCGGCGGATGGGCGGATCAAGCCGGATGTTTGTGGGCGGGGGACCGACGTTTTTGCCGCCGACTATGTGACCTCCCATTCCTATATCCCCTATTTCGGCGGGACTTCCGGGGCGACTCCGTTTGTCGCGGCGGCTTCGGCGCTGCTCCTGGAGGTGCACCCGGAGTGGGGTCCGTATGACGTGATTGCCGCACTGAAGAAGAGCGCGAGTCGGGCGGACCAGCCGGACAACAACTACGGCTGGGGCGTGATCAGCGCGTTTGACGCAGCGATGTCGACCGGGATTGCGGGTGAGGGGGGCCCGGAAGGCGGAGCGCCCGCGGCGGGCCGGGGTGCGCAACTGCCGGCGGCGTTGCGCTCGCTGGCGCCGAATCCGTTCAATCCGCGGACGCGGATCGAGCTGAATGTGGCGGCGCCAACGCAACTGCGGGTGGAGATCTATGACGCGGCCGGGCGCGGGGTGCGGCGTCTGGCGGATGGAGAGTGGGAGCCCGGGAGTTATGCGTTGGTCTGGGACGGACG
>JALXCG010000010.1 GCA_026991065.1 Gemmatimonadota bacterium
ATCGACCCATCCAGCGTGCGCCGCAGCGCGCTGCGACACGCCAGCGCCGGCACCAGCGGCTTGCGGCTGACCCCCAGCCAGTCGGCCAGCATCGCCCCGATATCGTAGCGCGAGTAGCGCTCCGGCCCGACCACATGCAGAATCCCCCGGTAGCGCCCGTCGCTCAGCTCCACAATCGCCGCCACCAGGTCCTCGACCCAGATCGGGCAGCGGAACTCATCCGTAAACAGCTCGACCGGCTCACCGCTCCGCAGCGCATCCACAATCCACTTCGAGCGCGGATCCAGCGGCTCCAGCCCGCACACCAGCGACGTTCGAATCACCACCGGATGGTGGGCCAGGCGCAGCACCAGCTCCTCCGCCGCCGCCTTCGCCTTGCCATAGGAATTCACCGGACAGACCGGATCCTCCTCGCCATACCACCCCTGCGAGCCATCAAAAACATTGTCGGTCGAGAGCAGCACGTGCACCGCCCCCACCGCCGCCGAAGCCCGCGCCAGGTTGCGCGCGCCATCCACCACCACCGGCGCCAGCAGCTCCGGCTGCCGCACCGTCACACAGTCGATCACCACCTGCGGCCGCACCTCGCCGATCAGCCGCTGCACCCCTTGCACATCCCGCACATCCAACCGCCGCGCATCCACCCCCGGCCCGCTCGCCACCCGCTCCGGATGCGCGCAACCGGTCGCGACCACCAGGGGACGCCCGGACGCCGCCAGAGCCGGAACCAGGAAACGACCGACGTAGCCGCTCGCTCCAACCACGAGTGCGGGACCTTGAGCCATGGAATCTCTCCGGTGGGAAGTCAACCGCGGGGCGCGGGCACGCCCCATCCCGAAGAGCATAGCGCAAAATCACCCCGCGAGGATCAGTGCCACTCCCAATCGATATAGCCCGGCTTCAGGTCCGCCATCGCATTGACAATCAGCTCCACCAGCCCGCTGTAATAGATGCCCGCCTTCTCCCAGGCATCGTAGTAAGTGATGATGTCCCGAATCTGCCCCTTGCAGTTGCTGCATGGCGCGCAGACATACTTCGGGTGGTCCCGATCCATCGGCTCATCCTGGAACGCCTCCAGAATCTGCCGGAACTTCCGCCGTCCGGCAATGTGGTGGCGCCAGTCGGCGAAATTCCGCCCCGACATGATCGCGAACCCGGAGCCACCGCCGCAGCAGTAGTTGTGCACCCCGTGCTCCGCCATTTCGCGGAACCGCCCCTCCGGCACAATCTCGCGAATAATCTCGCGCTGCGGCGAAACGATCCCCATCAAGCGCACCAGATTGCAGGGGTCGTGCAGCGTCACCGGAAAATCGTTGCGACTCTTGTCGAACTTGATCCGCCCCGACTTCACAATATCCCGCAGCAGAGGAAAACAGCTCTCCCGCGGGATGTTCAGATCCCCGGTCAACACCCGATCGGCGATCACGGTCAGCGCCTTGTGCGCATGCCCGCACTCACCGAGCACAATCTTCTTCACACCCAGCTTGCGCGCCGCCTCCGCATGCTTGATCGCCACCCGCGCGAACTGCACATCGTCATACCAGACCCCGTAGTTGATCCCGTCGTAGGCGACCAGGTCGCTCGACATCGTCCAGTTCAGGCCGGCCGCCTCGAAAATCAGCCCGAACGCCCCCGGATTCTCCGGCCAGGCCATGATCTCGCCGGCATTGTGGATCAGCAGAATATCCGCCCCCTCCTTGTCCCAGGGCGTCTCGTATTCATACCCCGTGCGGTCAAAAGTGTCTTCATCGATGAACTCCATGTTGTCCTTCAGGACCAGCGGATTCATCCCCGTCGACGACCCCACCTTCAACTGCAGTTGCGAACCATTCTCATGCAACTCCTTGGGCGCGATCCCCATCTCCTGACTGGCGATCTTGCGAATCTCCCGCGCCAGCAGCGCATTGTCGACCCCGATCGGGCAGGTCTGCGCGCACCGCCGGCACACATTGCAGCGGTAGGAAAGCTCGATCAGCCGCGCCACCGTCTTCCAGTTCAGGTCGATGTCGCCATGGACCCAGGTCGACTCCCCCTTGATATATTTGTGGTAGATGCGCCGAAACACTTCGGAGCGGAAAGTCGGCCGGTACAGCTCATTGCGCCCGCTCTCCTCGTAGATGTGACACGCTTCATTGCAGGTCTGGCACTTGGCGCAATGCTCGGCGGAGAGCAGCAGCGGCCGCAGAAAAGTCCAATTGTCATCTTCACTGAAACAGCGCCGCATCCCGGCCAGGAACCCCTGCACCAGCCGCTCCTCCTCCGCCTTGCTCTTCGGCGTGGGGATCCCCACCGCAATGGTGTCGTCCAGAACCGCGAAGTCCCTGCAGGTCTCCTCGTCCAGCTTCTGAATCGGCGGCTCCTCTTCGAGCTTGTCGAAAGGCGGCGGCAGCGGCACCTGCTTCTGCACGTCGATCCAGGTCAGCGGCCCGTCACCCTTCGCAATATCCTTTACGCTCTTCGGCTCTTTCATTTCTCCTGCTCCTCGGTCGCCACATCCGCCCAACTCTTCTTGCCGTCGCCCGCGATGTGCGGCGCGGACCAGGAGATCGGTCGCTGCAGAACCTCGCCGATTTTCCGTTCCAGCGGGCCGCCCGGAAGATTGGGCTCATCCGCCCAGCGAATGGCGTGATAGGCAAAATACTTGCCGATGAAATGCGACATGTGGGTCAGCGGAATGTAGGCAACCAGCAAACTCAGCAACACAATCGTCGCCATCACCACACCGCTCCCGCCGCCTCCACCCCCGGCGCCCGGCGCGAACGCCACCAGATCCCGCACAAAGACCCGTGTCGCCGCCAGCCCCGGATC
>JALXCG010000011.1 GCA_026991065.1 Gemmatimonadota bacterium
CCACTGAATTCATGCGGGTAGCGGAACGCCTGCTCACCGGTGAGTCCGACCTTCTCCAGCAGCCAGGCAACCTTTTCGTTGCGCTCGGCGCGCGACATCTGCGGCGCGTGGACCGTGAGCGGCTCGGCGATGATGTCGCCCACCGACCAGCGAGGATTGAGCGAGGAGTAGGGATCCTGGTAGATCATCTGGATCTCGGAGCGCACCGGCCGCATCTCCTGCCGCCCCAAGCGGACCAGGTCGATGACTTCTCCGCTCTTGCGGCGAAACAGGATCTTGCCGCCGGTAACATCCACCAGGCGGAGAATCGCTTTGCCGGCGGTGGTCTTGCCGCAGCCGGACTCACCCACCAGGCCGAGGGTTTCGCCCTTGCGGATGTTCAAGCTGATGCCGTCGACCGCTTTTACCTCGCCCACGCGGCGCAGGAAAATTCCGGCATGAATCGGGTAGTGGACCTTGACCGATTGCATCTCCAGGATGTCGCTGGAGCGCATAGAGATGCCGCTCATGAGTTCTCCTCCACGCCACCCGGCTCCACCAAGTGACAGCGACAGAAACGGCCGGGGCGAACTTCGATCAACTCGGGCTCCTCCGTATCGCAGCGGGCGATGCGCTCTGTGCAGCGCTCAGCAAATTTGCAGCCGGCCGGCATGTTGAGAATGCTGGGGACAATGCCGGGAATCGTTTCGAGGCGCCGCTTCGGCTCGCGATCCGGCCGCGGCAGCGAGGCCAGCAGGCCACGGGTATAGGGATGCAGCGGTTCGCGGAAGAGAGGGCCGACCTCGGCGATCTCCTGGATCTTGCCGCCGTACATCACCGCCACTCGCTCACAAGTTTCGGCGACCACCGCCAGGTCATGCGTGATCAACATGATCGAGGCGCTGCCGGTTTTCTTGCGGACATCGAGCATCAGCTCCAGGATCTGGGCCTGGATGGTGACGTCGAGGGCGGTGGTGGGCTCATCCGCGATGAGGAGCGCGGGGCGCATGGCGAGCGCCATGGCGATCATGGCACGCTGACGCATGCCGCCGCTGAACTCGTGCGGGTAGTTTTTCAGCCTGCGGCGGGCGTCGGGGATGCCGACCAGGTCGAGCATCTCCGCCGCCAGATTCCGCGATTCTTCGGAACTCATGGCGGCGTGGTGAATGATCGCCTCGGTGAGTTGA
The DNA here is from genome assembly GCA_026991065.1 of Gemmatimonadota bacterium. Lineage (GTDB taxonomy): Bacteria > JALXCG01. The sequence goes on from JALXCG010000011.1 coordinate 1,167, forward strand.
AAACCGATGGTGAAGACCGGATTCAGCGCGGTCATCGGCTCCTGGAAGATCATCGAAATGTCATTGCCGCGGATCTTCTGCATCTCCGCATAGCTGAGATCGAGCAGGTTCTGACCGCGGAAGAGGATTTCGCCGCTCTCGATGCGCCCCGGGGGGTTGGGGATCAGGCGCATCACCGAGAGTGAGGTGACCGATTTGCCGCTGCCCGATTCCCCGACCAGGCCGAAAACCTCGTTTTCGTAGATGTGGAAGCTGACCCCATCGACCGCCTTCGCGGTTTGCCCCTCGACATCGAAGTAGGTGCAGAGGTCATTGACTTCAAGGATCTTCTTGCGCGTTTCGTTACCCATGTGATCTGCCTAACGGAGCCGCGAAAAGACTTTGGGATCGAAGGCTTCGCGAACAGCTTCGCCGACAATCACAACGCTGTAGAGGGTGAGTGCCAGAGCCACTACCGGCACCAGGACCAGGTAGGGATAAAACTTCACATTTTCCAGGCCTTGATGCAGCAGGGCGCCCCAACTCGGTGTTCCCGGGGGCAGGCCGAAGCCCAGGTAGTCCAGGCTGACGAGAGAGCTGATGTAGGCAACAATTCCAAACGGAGCAAATGTCACGACCGGAACCAGAGAGTTGGGCAGGATGTGCTTGACAATGATCTTCCAGTCGGAGACCCCGGAGCCGATTGCTGCCTGCACATAATCCTTGGATTTCTCCCGGTAGAACTCACCGCGAACGTAGTAGGTGATGCCCAGCCAGGAGCGCAACACGATCATCAGCGTGGCCAGGATCATGAACGACGGCGTCATCAATGAGCCGATGATCATGATGGTGAAGAGGAAGGGGATGCTGCCCCAGATCTCGACAAAACGCTGCATGCCGATGTCGGTCCAGCCACCGTAGTAGCCCTGGAGACCCCCGACGATGATGCCGAAAGCGTAACCACAGACCGATACCAGAAGCGCGAACGAGAGCGAGATGCGGAAACCATAGACCAGAAGGACCAGAACATCGCGGCCCGCAACCGTGGTTCCCAGCGGAATGCCCAGTTTCCAGGAGGGGGCATTGGGAGGCGGGGAGTCGAAATCGTGGCGCAGGGAAGCGGGAGAGTAGGGATAGAGGGTCGGGACAATCCAGGCGTCGCCGCGGGCAAAAGCATCCTTTGCGGCGACCAGTTCGTCGTAGAGCCGCTGGCGTTTGGTGACCATCGCCTGGCGCTGCTCGTAGCGGGCCTTCTGGAATTCGCTGGCGTCGGCCGCCGGTGGAGTAAGCTTCTCGAAGCGTCGCTTGGACTTTTCCAACTGCTCCGCGGACGCTGCCAACTGTTCGTCCAGCAGCGAGGGATCGGCACACATCTGGGCGAAGAGGTGATAGTCCACCTCTCCTGAACCATTCTGTGCAAACTCCTCCTTCGGCAGAAAGAGTGATGCTTCGTAGAAGGGAATCGCTTTGTTGATCCATTCCTGGACCGCGGGGAAGCGGGTCTGGTCGTTGAAGTGGATCGCCAACGGACGCTGGTTAACGATCAACTCGAGGAAAAGCGAGATCACAAAGAGGGTCGAGATGGCGATGAACGACCAATAGCCGCGACGAATGCGCTTGAAGCGCATGATTCGCTTCTGCGTGATCGGGGTCATCTTCAGGGAGAATCCCAGCAGACGCCCGACCGCGACATACGCCTTGGGGATGCCGCGCGTAGTCAGCCACAGGCCGCCGCCAAAGACTATGAATAGATAGAGGATCTTCCATGCAGTCGCCACGGCGAACGCTCCTTTCTAGCTGAACCGAACCCGTGGATCGACCAGGGCGAGTACGATGTCGGAAATGATGTTTCCGGTCAGCCGGATCAAGACACCGAAGGTCATGATTCCCATGAGCACCGGATAGTCGCGCTCAACCAGCGAATTGAAGCCAAGCAGGCCCATGCCGGGAATGTTGCAAGTCTTCTCGATCAGGAAAGAGCCGGCGAAGAGCAGACCGATCGCGTGCCCAACCCCGACACAGATGGGGATCAGAGAGTTGCGCAGGGCATGGACGAAGACCACGCGCTTTTCGCTCAGCCCTTTGGCAAAAGCGGTCCGCACATAGTCGGAGCCGAGATTGTCCAGAAGACTGTTCTTCATCAGAATGGTCATCGTGGCGAAACCGGCCAGCATGTAGGCCACCAGGGGGATGGCGGTATGGGCCAGTTGGTCTTTGATGCACCACCAGTAGGCCCCCTGGGCCCACATCTCGTCCCAGCCGGCGGAGCGAAAATCTCCCAGGGGGAGAAACTGCATGCCGTAGTTGTCGGTGGCAAAGAGCAGCATCAGCACCAGGGCAGCGACAAAACCGGGAATCGAGTAGCCGAGAAAAACCACGACGGAGGTTGCGGTATCGAAGAAGGTGCGATGCTCCAGCGCCTTCTTGACCCCGAGCGGAATACAGACCAACCAGGTTGCGATGTAGCCGATGAGGCCGAAGTAGATCGAAATCGGGAACTTGGAGACAATCGTAGCGAGGACCGGGTCGCCGTAGCGATAGGACATCCCCATGTTTCCCTGGAGAATCCCGTTGAGCGCGCCGCCGGCGGCATCATCCGGCCAGAGTCCCAGCCAGATCAGGTAGCCGACCGGGATTGCGCGATCGAGCTTGTAATAGCGCTTGAGTTGATCCATCGCCTCCTGCGGCAGATCGTAGGAGCCGGTCTCGCCAAGGGCCGCCGCGCCTCCGGCCCCGCCTTCAGCCATCGCCTGCTGCTGGATCTGTAGCTGGGCCTGTTCGATGGGGCCGCCCGGGGCCAGCCTCATGAACAGATAGATGACGAAGGTGATGCAGACAAAAGTGACAGGAACCAGCAGGATCCGCCGAATGAAGTAGCTTGTCATGCCATGCAACTTGGGGTTCCTCCGGGCAAGTAGGGGAAACACTGTCGGCGCCGACCGATTGTGCCGCCGCCGGCAGCGTGGGGGTGGGATCGACTCATGAGCGGCTCGCCGCCGGGACCACGCCTGGCTTCCTAGCCCCAGGGTTTGACGATTACTTCGCCCTGCGGCAGCGACTGGTCCGCCTTCATCGCGGCGTCCAGGGCGGCTTCGCGCTCGGGATCGAACCACCAGAGCTGCATGATCTCCTCCTCCGGCTGCTGGCCGATGCGGGAGATGTAGGTGTCCGGATGGCCGAAGCGATCCCAGTAGAGAATCCGCATGTAGTTGCTACCCCAAGCGAGGGCGTAGGGATGCTCGTTGAAGACGATGGAGTCGATCTCGCGCGTGATCTTCTTCTGCGAGGGGCGATCAAGCGTCATATCGTAGAGCTTGAGCAGGGAATCGACCTTGGCGTTCTTGAAGCCGCAGACGTTGTTGTTGTGCGGAAGGTCGGCCAGATCGGAGCGCCACGAAGTTTCCGGGTTGGGAAAGAGCAGGGCGCTGAAACTCTGGAAGGTGACATCGAATTGACGCTCGCCCACCTTCTTGAAGAGGGTGGAGGGATCGATCAGTTTCAGGTTGAACTTGATCCCCGCCTCTTCATAGTCCTCCTTGACGATCAGCCAGATCCGTTCCCAGGCTTGGGAGCCATATTCGAGCGTAATCTCGAACTGCTTGCCGTCCGGGCCCACCAGATAGCCGGCGTCATTGCGGGTTTTGTAGCCGGCTTCCCAGAGCAGCTCTTCGGCGCGGTCGGGGTCGAAACGGATTTTCGGATTGGTATCTTCACTGCCCCAGTCACGCCCCGGATAGTAAGAGTCGAGAAATGTGTATTGATTAAAGAAGAGCTTCTCCATCAGGCGCTCGCGGTTGAAGAGGTGGGCGAAGGCCAGGCGCACCCGCCGATCATTAAAGGGCGGTTTGCGCATGTTCATGGCAAAGCCGCTGATGCCTTGCGGTGCCTGGTTGTAGATCTTGCGGCGCTTGACCCAGCCCTTCTTGATCACATTCTCGCGCGGCAGATCCTGGACCCAGCGCTGAGCCCGCGTGGCGCGATAGAAATCCAATTCGCCCGCTTTGAACTTCTCGTACTCCAACTCCTGATCACGGATGACCGAGAAGGTGATCTTCTTGAAATTGTAAGTGTTCTTGGCCCACGGCTCGTTCTCCGCCCACCAGTCGTCGCGGCGGGTCAGAGTGAGAGAATCCCCCTTCTTGAGGTCGCCCTCTTTCAGAATGTAGGGGCCGCTGCCCGGCATCATCTTCCAGTTGTACTCCTTCAGGAATTGCTCCCCGGGGATGTGCACATACTTTTCCGGATAGATCGCCATGCCGCCGAAATAGAGGAAGAGCCGCCAGTTGGCCTCTTTGGTGGTGACCTTGATGGTGTAGGGATCGACGATCACCGGCTCCTGGTAGTTTTCGGCGAAGGTCATGCGGTTGGAAGGGTCGTTGCGATCCTCCTGCACCCGGTGCCACCAGGAGTAGTAAACATCCTTGGCGGTGACCGGAGCGCCATCGGAGAAATGCGCGCGCTGATCCAGCCGGAACCAGAAGGTCTGGGTGCCGTCGGGGTTCTGATCGATCTTCCACTCTTTGGCGAGGAGCGGGATGTACTCTTCGGTGTCGGGGTGGATGCCGATCATCGATTCGTAAACCAGGGCGTTCACCGCGGCGATCGACACTGAGTTGGAGTTCGGCCCCTGGCGCCGGAGAGTGTTGGGGAAGGCCCGCCAGACCACCGGCAGCGCTTTGTCGCTGGTGCGCAGGGCGCGGGGATCGCCCAGCGGACGGTAGTCGCCGCCGTTTTGCCAGCCGTCGGTGGCGTGCGCGGAGGGCGCTGTGAATGCCAGATTGAGTAGCAGCGCCGTACCACCGGCGACCAGGGTTCGAAGAAGCGGGCGGAAGGGGAGTGGGGATCGAACTGCTCGTGGCATCGGGGAGTATCCAAAAGGGTGAGCGCGGTGCGCCGGGACCGCGGGAGGGGTGGACCAGCCGTCTGCAGAGGGCCGAGATCGAAAATGTGCATACCGGAACGTGCCAGTCTAACGCAAAGCGAGGCCAACATCACCAACCGCCTTCTCTTCACCCTTCGATTTCCGGCCGGGATGCCGCAACTCTGCGACAAATCACCACATCTTGCGTGCCTCTCTTTGTCTCTAGGATTCGGGCGAATGATTTGCAGACTGTTTACGTCTCGAATGATGAGGAGATTCTGGTCATGCGGCGAATGTTTTTGGTTCTCTGGGCTGTCCTGGGGCTCGGCGCCGGCGGGGGTGCGCAGGCGGGGGCTCAGGAGGTGGTGGCCGATTCCCTGGTGGTCACCGAAGACGCCCGGGTGATGCGACGTTTCTGGTTGGAACCCATTGTGGTTACGGCGACGCGCATGGACCTGGGGGGGGCGCTGCTCCTGCCGGGCAAAGAGGACATCCGCCGACTCTTTGACGGCCATGGCTTCGGCACGGTCAATCGTGGCAGCGCGCTGGCGATGGATCTCTACGCCGATGGCCTGAAGCGGGCCGATCTGCCGGTGCTGCTGGATGGCGAGCGATTCCCCGCCGCCTGTCCCAATCGGATGGACAATCCCTGCACCCGCATCAATCCGTTGGAGATTGCGGCGGTGGATCTGAGCAAGACCTGTTGCGGCCCGGGGGCCGGCCTGGGCGGGCAGGTGGAGTTTCACCGCGACCATCCGGCGCAGAAACCGCAACTGCGGCTGACCTTCGCCGGTAGCGGCGGGGCGACTTCCGGGGCCGACGCCGCGCTGGCCGCCGATGCCGGCGGCTATCGCCTCTCCGCACGAGTGCTCGACACCGAACCCTACACGGATGGCGGCGGTCTCGATTTCACCGAGCGCTACGACTACGCAGTTGCTCCCCGGGAGAAGCTGGGGGAGATCTCACTCTTCGGCGAACGCGGCGATCTGACGCACGGGATCACCTACTCCAGCACCCGCGATGTTGCTTTCCCTTACCTGCGCATGGATGAGCGAGAGAACGAATTCTGGAGCGCTTTCGGCTCCTGGCGCGGGAACAAGCTCTACCTCAATCACACCGACCATACGATGGACAACGGCCTGCGCACCGGCGCGATGATGATGGCGATGGAGACGGTGACCCGCAACTGGACCGCGGGTCTCACCGGCGCAGGTTACGAGTTGTTCTACCGGCACTGGGATGCCGACAACTACCTCGCCAAGAGTGATGGCTCAATGCGCGTCGACAACCACATGCTGCCCGACCTGAACCGCTACTCCGGGCGTGTCTTTCGCACCTTTTCGCTGACTCGCGCGCTGTCGCTGCAGGCGCGGCTGGGGTATCAATGGGACCGTGCCGGAGAGGCGTCGCGCATCGAGTTCATGCGGCCGCTCTATCCAGATGCCGACGCGGACCGGGGGTTCCTGGTGTGGGGAGCGGGCGCCAATTGGGTGCACTCGCTCACTTCAGGCTGGAGCGTCGGCCTGCTGGCGGAAATGGTGACCGAGCCGCCGCAGCCGCAGGAACTCTTTATTGCCGTGCAGAAGCTGGGCGACAAGCCCTGGTGGAGCGGGAACCCGGAACTCGATGCACCGCTGCGCGCCACGGCCCGGGTGCAGTTGCGCTCGCCGGAGGTACGCATTGAGGGCTACTGCAGCCGGGTCGATGGCTACGTCGTGCCTCTGCGGCGCACCACCGCCGACCACGCCTATCTCACCTACGGCAATGCCGATGCGATTCTGGCCGGCGCCAATCTCGACCTCGACTGGACCTACTTCCAGGCTTCCGCGAGCATCGGCTACGGGCAGAATCTGAGCGGCGCCAATCACCCGCTGGCCGAGATTCAGCCGGCCACCGCCTCACTTAAGGGGTTGACTCCGGTCCGCTTCGGTGCCCAGGCGTTTCTCCGCTGGAGCGTTGCCGCCGAGCAGAATCGCGTGGATTCGACCCTGAATGAAGCCCCCACTCCAGCCTGGCAGCGCTTCGATCTCGGACTGTCGGGCGGCTGGTCGCGCATCGACCTGCAACTGGAGGTGGAGAATCTCCTCGACACCGCCTACTACCGTCACCTTGGCTATCTGCGCGATCCGTTCGCCTCCGGAGCCCGGGTCTATGACCCGGGGCGGACCCTCAGGGTGAGGCTGGCCTACGGCATTTAGCGAGCGGCGCCCGCACCTGTTCCGGCCCATGGCACTGGAGGCAGACCCCAACCCGAAGAACCCGCTCGCGCGTCTCCGGCGGAAGCGGCCGCAGCCAGGTTCGGGTGGCCTGCGCGGGCGCCCCGGTCGGGGGTCCGAAGGGGATCCAGGCATCGGCCGGCAGGCCGTCGGCGAGGGCTTCATACTCCGGGGTGAAGCGCCAGCCGGCCGGATCCTCCGCCGGTAGTTCGAGGCGGCCGCGGCCCCATCCCAGCGCCAGCGATGACAGGTGGCAGGAGCGGCAGTCGCGCCCTTTGCGCTGCACCGTATGCGGCGCGGTGGGAGCGTAGAGACGGCGCAACTTCCCCGCGCGGCGCAGTTGCTCCGGATCGCCGCCGGCGCTGTCCGCGGCGGCCGCGAGCCCCAAGGTCATCACCATGCCGGGGACCGCGCCGACAATTCGCCGGTCGCGCTGATCTTCGGCCAGAACCGGCGGTTCCGGCAGAAAGAGCCCCACATACTCGTCCCAATCGGCGCCCGTGCCGCGCTGCGTGTGGCAGGCGATGCATTGCGGCGCCCAGCTGTTGTGGCAGATGGCGCAGGAGAGGCGCCGGTGCTCCGCCCGCGAACAGCTTTCCGCCGGTGCCGCCAGCGGCCAGCGCTCCCCGGCGCCGCCGGGGCCGCGTTTGCGCTCCAGCACCGGTCGCCCGGCGGCATCGAGAAAGGCGTTGTTCAGCGCGCGACCGCTCTTGGCGATGCGCAGGAAGCGCCGCTGTGGTTGCGCCGCCCCGTAGCGCCGCCGCACCACCCGCCGGGTTTCCGCATCCACCTCGGCCCAGCCCAGGGTCGCCGCGGGACCGTGGAAGTGACAGTCGGCGCAAGCGATCTCTACCTGCTCGCCGGCATGCTGATGGATCCGGCCGTCACCCATCACCTCGCGCGAGGTGTGGCAGTCGATGCACTCCAGCCCGGCCCGGTGGTGCAGATCCTCCGGCTGGCGGGCAAAAACCCGGCCATCCGCCAGGAGCCGCAGCGAATCGCTCGCCGCCGCCGCCACCGCCTCCGGATCCAGCGTGGTCTCGTGCCAGCCCTCATAATTGGTGCTGATGCGCCCGGAGCGGTTGTGGCAGCCGAAACAGTGCGCACTGCTTGGCGCCGGT
>JALXCG010000012.1 GCA_026991065.1 Gemmatimonadota bacterium
GGTGGACCTCATGGTTGAGGCGGGTTTCCGCAAAGTCAAGTCGGGGTTGGAGTCCGCGTCGCAGTCGACCTTGGCGATGCTGGACAAGAACATCAAGGTTGAGGACATCGTCGAGGGCTGCAAGATGGCCTCGCGGGCCGGTCTCGACGTTCAACTCACGATCATGGTCGGATACCCGTGGGAAACCAAGGCGGATGCTCAGCGCACCGTGGATCTGGCCCGTGATCTCTTCGATTCCGGCTACGCCGAGATGCTGCAGGCTACAGTGGTCATGCCCTACCCCGGAACCCCGCTCTACACCATGGCGATCGAGAACAACTGGTTCCGCTTCGACCCTGCCGAGTATGAACGCTATGACATGACCGAACCGGTCCTCATAACACCGGACATGACGCCCGATGAGGTGGTCAACATGTCTGCCCAGATCTACAAGAACTTCCTTTCGCCGCGATTTGTTATGCGCAACCTAAAGAAGATCCGATCTTGGGAAGACATCTCCTATTTGGCGCGGGGAGCGGTCGCCGTGGGCGGCCACATCGCTGACTTCTGGAAGGTGCGCAAGTAGTTTGTGTTCCTCCGCCGCGGCCGCGGTCAGCATTCGCGACCCGCGGGCGGCAATTTCGCTGGCCAGGCCCTGCGTCATTTCCTAGTATCGACCCATTCGTCCCCGTCTCCCGACCGGTCTCGGTCCGCGCCAAGGCTGCGGCTTGGAGGTTAGAGTTGGCTTGGTTCAATCGAGTTTCCATTCTTGGGCTCCTGCTCCTGGCAGCCCTCCGGCTCCCCGTGGCCAGGGCAACACCGGTGGGAGACGAGCCTTATGTGATCGGTGCGAATGATCGTTTCGACGTCTTCGTGTGGCAACACGACGATCTTTCAATCTCGCTCGAAGTGGCCGCGGATGGCTCGGTTCGCTACCCGCTCATGGGTAGGATCGAAGTCGTCGGCATGACGCCGGAAGCGTTGGCGGACACCATCGCCACGAGCTTGCGAACCTATATCGTCGACCCCCAGGTCACGGTGATCCCGCGCTCGTTCGACCAGGCCGCGGTGGCCGTCATCGGCCAGGTGAAGACCGGTGGGATGGTGGAGTTCCGGGAGGGCGCGCGGCTCTCCGACTATCTGGCCGCCGCGGGCGGTCCCACGGCGGAGGCCAAGCTCTCAGCGGTCTCCGTTACCCGCACGGTCGACGGCGAGCCGATCAACTACGAGGTCGATCTGGAGCGGGTTCTCACCTCCGGTGATCCCGCGGTTGATTTCGAACTGGCCGAGGGGGATGTGGTATTCGTGCCCAAAGCATTCACCTTGATCGACACGAGAACTCTGGTGCTTACCGCCACCGGGATTCTGGGCGTGTTGTCGATCGTATTGCGGGCATTTTGACCCGTTTCGTTCAAAGGCAACCGGGAAATCCCGGGTGGCCGTGGTTGAGCGGAGCGTCAGGATTCACTCTTTAGTCAGAGGTTTGGCGGCACTGATGGGATTCGTGTCCAACGATGTGGGCATTGATTTGGGAACTGCGAATACGCTGATCTATGTTCGCGGGCGCGGCATCGTTTTGAACGATCCATCGGTCGTTGCCGTTAACATGCGGGATCGCAAGGTCGTGGCCGTCGGGGGCGAGGCCAAGCGCATGATCGGCAAGACTCACGACGAAGTGCAGGCGATCCGCCCGATGAAAGATGGCGTGATCGCCGACTATGAGATCACCGAGGAGATGCTGCGCCTCTTCATTACCCAGGTGTTGAAACGGCGCTTTCTCTTTCGGCCGCGCATCATCGTTTGCGTGCCGAGCGGAATCACCGAGGTGGAAAAGCGCGCTGTTCGCGACTCCTGCGAGCATGCCGGCGCGCGCGAAGTTTACCTGGTTCCGGAACCGATCGCGGCGGCTATCGGCGTCGGCCTGCCGGTGGACGAAGCCAGCGGCAACATGATCATCGACATCGGCGGCGGCACCACCGAGATCGCGGTGATCGCCCTCTCCGGCATCGTCTCCGACGAGTCGATCCGCGTCGGCGGCGATCGGTTCGACGAATCGATCGTCCAGTATTTGAAGAATGCCTACAACCTGCTCATCGGCGATCAGACCGCGGAGAACATCAAGATCAATGTGGGCTCCGCCTATCCGTTGGATGAAGAGCTGGAGATGGAGGTCAAGGGGCGCGACCTGGTCACCGGGATTCCCAAGACCATGGTGGTCAACTCGGTCGAGATTCGGGACGCACTGCGCGAGCCGATCAGCCAGATCATCAACTCGGTTCGCCTCGCGCTTGAGCGCACCCCCCCCGAATTGGCGGCCGACATTGTCGACCGTGGCATTGTGATGACCGGGGGCGGCGCTCTGTTGCGCGGCCTCGATGCCCTGGTCCGCGAAGAGACCAATCTGCCGGTTTCGGTGGTGGATGATCCGCTTACCTGCGTGGTTCGCGGCACGGGCAAGATCCTGGATGATCTGGATGCCTACGAGAAGGTGATCATGCCCGCGCGCCGGGGATGATGGGGTCCATAGCATGGCACGCCCGCAGGGGTTGATTGGTCACTTTGCCGATGAGCTGCTGCTCGCTCTGGCGATTCTCGCTGCCCTGCTCCTCTATGCCGCCGGTCCCGATCTCGCCGGCGGGGTGATCGGCCGAACCGTGGCCATCGCCTTCAACCCGCCGCGGGCTTTTGTCGCCTGGCTCGAGGAGGGCCGCGCGTTGCGCGACGAGCACGACGCCCTGGTTGCCGAAACCGCCCGTTTGAAGATGGACGCCCTGCGCGATCAGGAACTCCTCACCGAGAACCGGCGCCTGCGGCATCTGCT
>JALXCG010000013.1 GCA_026991065.1 Gemmatimonadota bacterium
ACGACGCTTTTTCCACTCCTCTCATGCTTTTCTACTCCAGGCGAGTCGGCCGCGCCATCGGCAACGGAACCTACGTACCGATCGATGCCGGCGCGCGCATCACCGGCAAAGAACAGAGAGTGACTTTCGCCGCTCTTGCCGTGCGCACCGGCGAGACCCCGTTCGAGACCTCAGCCGGAACCCAGCTGGAAGCCCCGGCCTCCTACTTCGCCCTGCGGACCAGCCTGGAGGAACGCGATTCGCGCAAGATCGGCCTGCTGGCCACCTCCCGGCAACAGTCCGGCGCCAACCACAGCGTGGTCGGCCTGGATGGAGTCAGCGACCTCCCCGGAGGCTGGCGAACACTGGGACAGGTCGCGCTCAGTCAGTCCAGCGAACGCGACGACCATGACAACGGCGCCGGCTATCTGAAACTATGGAAATACCAACAGAATTACCGTACATCGATCAGCTTGCGCGGCATCGGAACCGGCTTCGACGCCAACGCCATGGGTTATGTTCCCTGGGTCGGCCAGACCCGCGCACACGCCAGCTTCAGTTGGACGCCTCGCGCACCTGACCACGGCATTCGCCGAACCAGCATCGGTCCATCAGCAAGCTTCTACCGGGTCGAAGGCGACCCCGAGTGGTCCTACGCGATCCAGCCGCTGGCACTGGACATGAGCTTGACGGACGGGGGATTCGGCGCATCCGCAACGTTGTTCTCCGAGTACTACGCCGGCGAAACCTTTCGCGGCCGTTCCTGGCACCTGGCCGCGTACACTTCCTCCTCAAAACCTGTCTGGATCTCGCCCGCTGTCGGCGGGGGGAAAGATGTCGACTACAACCGGGGCGAACTGATTCGCAACACCTGGATCCAGGTCCCCGCCGGCATGCGGTTGGGGTCCCACCTCACAACCGGCGCCACCTATTTCCAGCGCTGGGAGAAACACCCAACCGACCCGGCCAACGTAACCGTGTCTTTTGGTCGGTTTGACACAACGCTCAATTTCACCAACAACATTGCGCTCTATTTCCAGCTCCAGGGAGTCGACTACTCTTTTTGGTCCGGCCCCTGGAAAGAGCGCGTGGATTTCGACATGAACACTCTGGTGGCCATCCAGGAGGGCGGGGTTCGGATCTACGTCGGCTGGAACAGCTTCGGCACCTGGAATCGCAATGAGAAATCGCGCATCGTCAAGGTGTCCTACCTGGGGCGTTTCTAGTGCGTCCGAGGGCCGGCCGCATTGTGCCACGCATGGCGATGAGTCCCGCAACCCGGGCCGGCGCCGAACTGCTGTGGGCCGCCATGTGGAAGCAACGCCGCCTGGCGCTCGGCGCGGGGTTTCTGCTCGCTTTTTCCACCTCGCTGCGGCTGCCCATGCCGCTGGCGACGCGCTACATCATCGATCGCCTGCTTCTCGGGAACCCGATCAATGCCGCTGCGCGACTGGATCTGGTGGCCGGCGCGCTGGCCGCCGCGCTCCTGCTGCAGATCGGGCTGACATTCACAACCGGGTGGTGGTTCGCGCTCTTTTCAGAGCGCGTCATCGGCGCACTCAAGCGCAGCCTCATGCAGGTGCTGCTGGCGGCCCAGCCTTCGCAACTCCGGGATCGGGGCGCGGGCTATCTGCAGGCGCGCATCCTGGCGGATGTGGAGAGCCTGAACGCGCTCATGGCCGCCACCGGCATGCGCCTCGCGCGCGACCTCTGCACACTGGTGGCCGGCGTGGGCATGCTCTTCTATCTGGAGCCGTACCTGGCGCTCATCTCGCTTGCCGCGGTTCTTCCCTTTGCTGTGTGGCAGCAGCGGCTTGGGCGCCGCATTCGCGGCCTGGCCACACGCTCCCAGGAGGCTCACGCACAACTTCGCGGCACCACACAGGAGCTGCTGGCATCACTCATACCATTGCAAGCGCTCGGGCTGGAGCCGGTCGCCGATGCCCGGATGGCCGCGGCCGTTGCGGCGGTCATCAAGGCCCGGCTGCGCTATCAACGTCTCTCGTTGGCGATCAATGTCGCCATCGGCCTGGGCATGAGCAGCGGCCCCCTGATCGCCCTCTGGTATGCCGGCCATGAGATCCTGGCGGGACGCCTGACCCTGGGCACGTGGATCGCATTCAACACGTTCTTGGTATTCACGTTTGCCCCGGTCGGCACACTCCTCAATCTGCACGTGACGATACAAACTGCGCTCGCCTCCCTGAAGCGGGTCGGCGAGATCCACCGGCTGGAGCCGCAGGCGGACCATTATGGGCACCAACCATGGCCGGAACCCACCGGCCCCGCCGTCCGGATCCGGGATCTCGTCTTTGGCTACGAGAAAGACTCGGAAGTCCTCCGCGGGGTTTCTCTGGAGATTGACCACGGGGAAACCGTCGCCATCGTCGGTCCCTCCGGGTGCGGCAAATCGACTCTCGCGGCGCTTCTCGTTGGGCTCCACCGCCCGACATCGGGAATGATCACAATCCACGGAGTTCCGCTGCAACAGATCCATCTGGGTGAGATTCGCGCGCATATCGATCTGGCCGTGCAGGAGGCACTGGTCCTTTCCGGGTCGCTCGCGGAGAACATCGCCCTGGGGTGCCCTGCGGCATCCGCCCCGGAGTTGCGGGAAGCCGCCCGGATGACCGGAGCGGAAGCGATCGACGTGGAGTTGCGTGAGCGGGGAACGGGCGTCATCGAGGAGCGCGGGCGCAACCTTTCCGGCGGCCAACGGCAGCGCATCGCGCTGGCGCGCGCCGCGCTGCGCGACCGCGACATTCTGATTCTCGACGAAGCCACCGCCCACCTGGATGCCACGTCGGAGGAGCAGGTTCGCGAGAGTCTCCTCGCCGCAAGACGGGGCAAAACAACGATCCTGATCGCGCATCGCCTGGCCAACTTGTGTGCCGTCGATCGGGTGGTGTTCATGGAGCGTGGCAAAATCCGCGGTGATGGAACCCACCAGGAGCTGGTGGCAAGCCTGCCCGCCTACGCCGAGCTGGTGCGCTCCTATTCGACCATCGCGTGATGCGGCGGCGGAGATCCCGCCCCCCTTGATCGCCTCCCGCGCAAAGCGCATGCTCACCAAGCAGACCTCCCTCCCAAGCCGTGTCCGCGCCCGCTCCCGGCGGGCAGTGAGCGCCGGTTCAGGGCAAGAAGCACGGCACCAGCTAATCCCGAACCAGGAGAACCCTTGGATATCCGCATCACCTTCTGCGGCGCGGCCGGCAATGTGACCGGCTCGCGCTATCTGGTGGAAGCCAACGGGCAGGCCATCTTCATCGACTGCGGGCTTTTCCAGGAGTGGAAATTCAAGCAGCGCAACTGGGAAGCCACCGGCGTGCCGGCCACGGAGGCCACCGCGGTGCTGCTCACGCATGGCCACCTGGATCACTGCGGGCTGCTGCCACGGCTGGTTCAGCAGGGCTTCGGCGGTTCCGTATATTGCACGGAGGCGACCGCCGACATTGCCGCAATCGTCATGGCCGACGCGGCCCACATTCAGGAAGAGGACGCCCGCTTCAAAGCCAAGCGGCATCGGCGCGAGGGGCGCCGGGGGCGGGGGCCGGTCGAGCCGCTCTACACTACGGCGGACGCGGAGCAGGCGCGGCGCCTGCTGCGTCCCTGCGGATTCGATGAGCAGGTCGCGGTGGGGCCGGGAATCAGCGCCCGATTCGTTTCCGCCGGCCACATTCTGGGCGCGGCGTCGATCGAGTTGCGGATCCGGCAGGGGGAAGAGGAGCGGCTGCTGCTCTTTTCCGGCGACGTGGGCTCCTGGGATATGCCGATCCTGGAAGACCCGGTCGCCCCGCGCGCGGCGGATTATCTGTGGGTGGAATCGACCTATGGCGACCGCGACCATGATCAAGAGGAGCCGGTGGCGGAGCAGTTGGCGCGGATCATCAACGACACGTGCGACGCGGGCGGCAACCTGCTCATTCCCAGCTTCGCGGTGGAGCGGGCGCAGGACCTGCTCTACCACTTGAGCGGTCTCCTCCACGCCGGGCGGATTCCACCGGTCAAAGTGTATCTGGACAGCCCCATGGCGATCCGCGTGACCGACGTTTTCCGCCGCAACGAGAAGCTCTTCGACGCCGATGCGCGGGAGATGCTGCGGCGCGGCGACCACCCCTGCGACTTCCCCGGCCTGACCCTCTGCCGCACGCGCCGGGAGTCGAAAGCGATCAACGAGGAGGATGCCGGGGAACGCCGCGGCGGTGGCGGGCAAGCAACCAAGGTGATCATCGCCGGCTCCGGCATGTGCACCGCCGGACGCATCAAGCATCACCTGGCACACTACATCGACCGGCCCGAAACCACCCTGCTCTTTGTCGGCTACCAGGCAAGCGGCACTTTGGGACGACGCCTGCTGAACGGCGAAAAGCAGGTGCGCCTTTTCGGCCGGGAGCGCCGGGTACGGGCACGCGTGGAAGCGCTGCATGGTCTCTCCGCTCACGCCGACCGCGGGGCGCTGCTGCGCTGGCTCTCGGCGCTGGAGACGCCGCCGCGACACATTTTCGTAACCCACGGCGAAGCCGACGCGGCGGATGCTTTCGCGCAGTCGATCCGCGAGCGCTGGGGCCATGCCGTGTCGCGACCCGACCATCTGGACCAGGTGGTACTGGATTGAACGGTCCGGCGCGGCTCACCACTCCCTGGACCGCCACGGTGGATCCCGAAGCGGTGCTGCCGGAGCACCCGCGCCCGCAACTGCGGCGACGGCGCTGGCTCTCGCTCAACGGCCTCTGGGATTACTCGATCCTGCCGCTCTCCGCTCCCGACTCCATCCGCCGCAGCAGCGCAATCTCTTCCGCCCAGATCTCCGGGTCGATTGTCTCCAGCACCAGCGGAATGCCATCGAAACGCGCGTCCCGCATTACATAGCGAAACACCTCCAGCCCCAGCTTGCCCTTGCCCAGCGAATGGTGCCGATCCACCCGTGAGCCCAGGTCCGGCTTGGAGTCGTTGAGGTGCATCCCGCGCAGATACGCGAACCCCACCACCCGCTCGAACTCCGCGAAGGTCGCGTCGCACGCCGCCCGATCCCGCAGATCGTAGCCGGCGGTAAATGTGTGGCAAGTATCCAGGCACACGCCGATTCGCGACTTGTCCTCGACCCGGTCAATGATCGCCGCCAGGTGTTCGAATCGGTAGCCCAGGTTGCTCCCCTGCCCCGCCGTGTTCTCGATCACCGCGGTCACCCCCCGCGTGGCCTCCAGCGCCCGATTCACCGACTCGGCGATCCGCTCCAGGCACGCCTCTTCCGAGATCTTCCGCAGATGGCTGCCGGGATGAAAATTGAGCAGCTCCACGCCGAGCTGCCCGCAGCGCTCCAGCTCATCCACGAATGCCGCCCGCGAGCGCTCCAGCGCCGCCTCCTCCGGGTGCCCCAGATTGATCAAGTAGCCGTCATGCGCCAGCACCTGCCCCGGCTCGATCCCGACCTCCTCCAGGTTCTCCCGAAACGCCGCAATCTCCGCATCGCTGTAGGGCTTCGCCACCCAGCGCCGCTGATTCTTGGTGAACATCGCGAACGCATTCGCGCCGATCTCCCGCGCGTTGAGCGGCGCATTCCGCACGCCACCCACCGTGCTCACATGAGCGCCCACATACTTCATGATCGCCCACCCTTTCCGGCCGCCGCGCCACGCCGCGCCGCGCCCTGGAACCAACCGCCAAAACCAACCGTGAAACGCTTCATCGAAACCTCTGCCGGGAAAAAAGCCAACAACCTGCGACCAGCAACGTGCCCGCCGAATCGCTCCAGAATAGGCCGAAATCGCCGCCGCCGATACCCGCGCCCCTCCGCTGGACTCACGCTGCCCGGGGAGCCCCTGCGTGAGGGCTTCGACCGGCCGCCGAAGCGGCTCGCCCCCATCAGGAGCCAAGCGCTCCCACGGGCGGCGTTGCAGCGGGTTCGGCCGCGACCGATCCGGCTCCGGAAGAACGTTGCTCCGCCGGGGGAGCGGTGGCGGATGGAACGCCGCGCTCCTGGTGCACAGAAGAAAGGACGGTTATACTCGTGTAAATTCGCACAAACCAGACGCCACAGTATAGGAGGGACCCCTCGATGCAACCAGCAGGAATCACCACTCTCGCGCCCGCGATCATGCTCACTTTGGGGGTTTGGGCGTCGGCCGGCGCGGAGGTGCTGAATGTGCCCGCGGACTTCTCGACCATCCAGGTAGCCATCGACGCCGCCGAGCCGGGAGATTCGGTTTTGGTTGCTCCCGGCACCTACTACGAAAACAGCATCAGTTTTCTGGGGAAGGCGATTACCGTGACGGGAAGCGCGCCCTTCGACTCGATGGTTGTCGCGCAAACCGTGGTCGATGGGGAGCACGCCGGCACTGTTTTTGCTTTTGTCAATGGCGAGGGGCCGGATGCACGGCTCGCCGGGCTGACGATCCAGAACGGGCAGGGCGCTCCATGGCCCTACGAGCAGACTGCGGGTGGCATCACTTGCCGCAGCCATACCGCCCCACGGATCAGCGACTGCGTGATCAGGAACTGCGCGGCGGACTACGGGGGTGGGGCCTACAGCCGGCTATCCAAGCCGATCTTCACCCGCTGCAGGTTCGAGAACAATGTGAGCACGATGGTCGGTGGCGGGATCGCGGCCGAGAAGAGTTCGGTGTGGGTCATCGAGTGCTCTTTTGCCGGCAACAGTTCGGAAAAAGGCGGCGGATTCTATCTGAACGATCACGATCACGATGAAGGTTCACTGCAGATCATCAACTGCTCTTTTGCCGGCAACACCAGCTCCGAATCCGGCGGCGGACTGTACCTCTTCGGAATTGAAGCAGCGACCGTGTCGCACTGCCGGTTCGTGGCCAACACGAGTAAGAATGGGGGCGGCATCATTTCGTACGGATCGACTCTCGAACTGAGCGACTGCATCATCGCCGACAACAGCGCCGAATCTGTTGGCGGAGGCTTCTACGACCAAACCACGGCGCTGACCATGAACGACTGCGTGCTCACCGACAACAGCGCCGGCTACAGAGGCGGGGGTTTATTTGTCTACTCCGGCACGCAGGTTTTTACCTCCTGCACGTTCATCGGCAACAGCGCGGAGACATCCGGTGGAGGCGCCTATTTCGACAGTTTCTGTCGGCCCTGGTTCCGGAATTGTGTCTTCCGGGCCAACGCCGGACGTTACGGCGGGGGCGTGTACTTCGACGGTTCGTTCATGACAATCACCCAATGCGGTTTCTTCGAGAATCAGGCAACCGGCCGCCACGGTGGCGCCCTCTCTTTGGGATCTACAGTGGTGACTTATAACTCGGTCTTCTCCAACAACAGCGCCACCGAAGACGGTGGCGCCGTCAGGGCCTGGTCCAGCCTGGGGGACGTGCGGTTCTACGACTGCATTTTCAACAACAATAGCAGCGGCGGGAACGGGGGTGCGTTCGCGCTCGATTACTGCGACCTGCTGGTCGACCACTGCACCCTGGTGGACAACGATGCCGGCGGCGACGGAGGCGCCATCTACGGGGAAGGGACGGAATCGGTTGTGACCAACAGCATTGTATGGGGCACCACGGCGCCGGCCCTGGTCCTGGACGACTGGGGATGGTTCACGGTCGAGCAGAGCGATGTGCAGGGCGGGTGGCCGGGAGACGGTAATATCGACGCGGATCCGCTTTTTATCACTCACGACGGGTTTGACTACCTGCTCGGAATCGGCTCACCCTGTATCGATGCCGGGTCGGGCGCGGATGATGCTGTGGACTGGTGCAGCGTCCATCCGTTCTATTGCCAATACAACACACAAGCGCCGGACCTGGGCGCCTACGGCGGCCAATACAATGCCGGCTGGATGCCGTAGGAGCGGGCGGGGTTGGGTCGATTGA
Source organism: Gemmatimonadota bacterium (assembly GCA_026991065.1). Taxonomy (GTDB): domain Bacteria; genus JALXCG01. The sequence goes on from JALXCG010000013.1 coordinate 7,821, forward strand.
AACGGTTTGTGTATGCTGCACGAACCGACAGGCATCTCTCACCACCGCGAGGCCCCATGAGCAAACTCGTCAAATCCCCCTATTTGGTGCCCTTCAAGGGCGACTTTCGCGCCGCAGATTGCCCCACCACGCCGCCCGAAGACGCCCCCGACGCCAAGGCGTGCAAGCGGGAGCGACGCAAACTGGTGAAAGAGCTGGCCGAGTTGCAGCGCGTGCTCTACGCCGACGGCCGCCACGCCGTGCTCCTGATCTTCCAGGCGCTGGACGCCGCCGGCAAAGACAGTTGCATCCGCCGCCTACTCAGCGGCGTGAACCCCGCCGGCTGCCGGGTCACCAGCTTCAAACAGCCCAGCCGCGAGGAACTGAGCCACGACTTCCTCTGGCGCAGTGGGTTGCGCTTGCCACGGCGTGGAGAGATCGGTGTGTTCAACCGCAGTTACTACGAAGAGGTGCTGGTGCTCCGGGTCCACCCCGAATACCTGGCGGCGCAAAACCTGCCCGACAAGCTCCCCCCGGAGCGCCGCTGGAAGCGTCGCTACAAGGCGATCCGCGACCACGAAGCGCACCTGGCCGCCAGCGGCGTCACGCTGCTCAAGTTCTGGCTCAATGTCTCCGCCGCGGAGCAGCGCCGGCGCTTCCTCGACCGACTGGAAACGCCGCGCAAGCAGTGGAAATTCTCCGCCGGCGACCTGCGCGAGGCGGAGCTGCGCCCCCGCTACATCGAGGCTTTCAGCGACGCCCTGGCCGCCACCAGCCGCCCCCACGCCCCCTGGTATGCGCTTCCGGCCGACAACAAGCCCTTTCTGCGCCTGACCGTCGCCCGCATTGTGGTCGAAACGCTGCGCCGTCTCGATCTGCGCTATCCGGTCCCCGATCCCGGCGCGGCCGCCGAGTTCGCGGCACATGCGGCAGCGCTGCGCAAGGCGTTGTAGCCGACCGCGAGTGACGCATCCGCCACAGTTCAATGCTGCCGCCCGGATCACACAGCTCCGCCTTGAACACGCTCGTCTCCTTGCCCGGCACCAACCAGTCCAGGTTCATCCGCGCCGCACTGCCCACGCCGCACCCCATGGCCGCGCTTCACCCGGAAACCGCCTCAGCGCCACCGCGCGCCGGCAGCGTCGTCCGCAACCACCCGGTCACCAGCGCCATCACCAGCGTCCCACCGCACCAGGCCAGCGGAAATCCAAACGCCTCCGCGGCCGTCCCCATCACCAAACTGCCGAGCGGAAACGAGGCCCCGAAGGTGAAGGTCCAGAGTCCCATCACCCGCCCGCGAAGTTCGTCCGGCACGCTCGCCTGAATCAAGCCGTTGGCGGTGGCGAAAAACGCCACTTGGCAGAACCCCGCCGCCAGCAACAGCGGCAGCAAACCCGCCGCCCCCGACGCTCCCGAGGCCTGGCTGGCGCAGCCGCAGGCGCTCGGTCCCTCGATACCGGCGTTGCTGTACTCCACCGCAGCGCTCAGAGCGTC
>JALXCG010000014.1 GCA_026991065.1 Gemmatimonadota bacterium
CCCCAGGCCCGCAGGATCGGGCGGTAGGCCGGCTGGCGCAGAATCAGCCGCCGGTGTCCGGCCCGCACCCTGCCCACCGCCGCCTCCAGCCGCGCCTCGAAACCGGGATCGACCGCGGCACCGGTCAGCCAGGGCGCCACACTCTCCCGCCGCCAGCCGGCCAGCAGCATGCTCAACCGCCCACCGCGCTGCGTCGGTGAATGCTTGCCGCGCACCCGGTCGAACGCGCGCGGATTGACCATGTCGGCGTTCATCAGCCCGTAGCGCGAATAGATGCTCATCGGGATCGTAAAGTCGACCCGGCTGTGGTCATCCAGCACCAGCGGACCGGGACCGGCATAATCGCGCACCCCCTCTTCGCTGAGCAGAAAGAGGGAGAGGAAGGTGGCCGGATCATCCAGGTGGATCTCACGCAGATCGGCCGCCACCCGCGGCTGCCGCATCCGCTCCTCGAAGCGCCCCAGGTCGATCTCCAGCGGTCGGTCCCAGCCGATGAAGTTCCACGAATAGCGATTGGGCCCCTGCCAGATGGTGGTGTGGGGGAACACCTCCTGGAAGGTGCGCACCAGCATCTTCAACTCCTCCTCCGGCAGCAGCGTCACATTGATCCAGTGGTTGAGCATCCCCCCGGGCCGCAGATGGTCGCGGCAGAGTTCATAGAACTCCTTGGTATAGAGACTCACCACCCCGGCCGACTGCAGCTCCGGCGGATCGAGATGGATGATGTCGTATTGGCGCTCGGTGGTGAGCAGGTAGTTGCGTCCATCCTCGATCCGCATCGTCACCCGCGGGTCGCTCAACACATCGCGGTTGGTGGGGAAGAAGTCGGCGCAGGCGACCACCCCGGGGCTCAACTCGGCGCAGTCGATCCGCTCCGCCGGGTGGCGGGCGATCGCCCCCATGGTGTTGCCGACGCCGAAACAGATCACCAGAATATCCTTGGGGTCATCGTGCAGCAGCATCGGCAGGTGGCCGTAGAAGCGATCCTCCACCACGGTTGGAATTCCGGCGGTTCCGCGGCCGTCGGAGAAGACCAGCATCCGCGTCTCCTCTTTGCCGCTGTGCTGGGTCACCATCACGGTGTCGCTCGCTTCTTCCTTATAAAAGAGGATCTCCCCCACATGGCGGGCGTAGTTGCTGTAGAAGAGCTGGGGCGGCACCAGCAGCCAGGCGAGCAGCAGCAGCGCCACGCCGGTGCCGTTCAGGAGCAGTTGCCGGCGCCGCGGCCAGGAGCCGAACCCCGCCCAGACCGCCAGGCTGGCGAGCAGGCCGCATGTGACCATCGCCAGAAAGGCGACCCGCAGCCCCGTCACCGGAATCAGCAGAAACCCCGCGCTGAAGGAGCCGAGCACCGCGCCCAGTGTGTTGATCGCGGTGATCGCTCCCACCTGGTGGCCGAGCCGCCCCTCCGCCGCGCCGTAGACCCGGATGGTGAGCGGAAAGATCGCGCCCAGCAGCAGCGTCGGGAGCAGCATCACGAAGGCCGCCTGCAGATAGAGGTAGAGCAGCGAATCGCCCCAGGAGTCGAGGCCGAAGGTGCTCAAGCAGAAGCCCACCACCTGCGGCAGCAGGCGCACCGCGCCCACCGAGCCGAGCACCGCCAGCCCGAGCCCGGCGACCAGCGCGCCGAGCAGCCGCGGCGGATTGCGCAGGCGGTCGATGAACCGGCTGAGCAGCGCGCTGCCGAGGGCGATCCCCACCAGATAGGTGGAGAGCATCGCTGAAAAAGCGTAGGTGGAGTTGTGCAGGTAGAAGAGCAGCACCCGGTTCCACATCACCTCGCAAGCCAGCGAGACGAAGCCGGAGAGAAACGCCACGCCCAGACAGATCGCGGCGATCCGCCGGCCCGCCAGGGCCCGCGCCCAGACCGGCGCCGCACCGCGCGTGGTGGTGGCGGTCGCTGTTCCCGGCCCGCTTCCGGCGGCGGCTTCCGGCGCGCCACTGCCCAGCGCCAGCCCCAGCGCGCCGAGCGCCAGCAGCAGGTTGACCATTGCCGTCGCGCCGAGTGTCGCCTGGATCCCCACCGCGGCCAGCGTCACGAATCCCACCAGCAGAATCCCGCCCACCGCGCCCGCGGTGTTCAATGCATAGAGGGTGGAGAGATCGCGCCCCACACTGTTCTGCCGGCCGCCGGCGCCACTGTAGGCGCGCACGATCACCGGAAAAGTCCCGCCGATCAGGGTTGCGGGCAGCAGCAGCGTCGCCACCGCCACGGCGAAGCGCGCCAACTGGATCTGCGCCCCGCCCAGCGGAAAAATGTGTGCCGCGCCGAGAAAAAGCGGCAGAGTGAGATGCTGCAACACCCACGGAAAAAGCAGCGCGCAGAGCGCCACCCCGGCCTCCAGCGCCGCGTAGAGCAGCAGCGGCCGCCGCACCCGGTCCACCCACCGGCCCAAGGCCCAACTGCCCAGCGAAAGCCCGCCCATGAAGGCGCTGAGCACGGCACTGACCGCATGCACGCTCACCCCCATGATCAAGCTCATCTGCCGCACCCAGACCACTTCGTAGGCCAGGGCGGTGGCGCCGGAGAGAAGGAAAATCAGCAGAATCGTGCTGCGCAAGCGGGTGGATGCGGGCAAGAGCGGGGCTCCTCGGCTGGCGGCGGTGAAGCACCTCCCGCCGGGTGGATTCACCCGCGCGGGAGAGCATGGAGACGAGCAGAACAGCGCGTTGCCACTCTCGGCGCCGGTCGGTTGGGCGCCGCCGTGGCGGAAAACTGCAATCCTTGCACATGAGAGCCTGTCGCGCATTGGCTTTCGAGTCCCATGTTCAGGCCCGGTT
>JALXCG010000015.1 GCA_026991065.1 Gemmatimonadota bacterium
CGGCGGTCGATCCGCGGCGGGTCGGGGAGTTGGTGGCGGCGGCGCGGGGGCGGTTCCGGTCGCGGTCCGGGGGAGAAACAGAAAGCCCACAACCGGGCGGCTGGTGGCCGGAGGGTCGTGGGCTTGCTGCGGGACTCCCGGGCCGCTCGCCGGCGCGCTGATGCCACCGGCGAGCAGCGAGGGGGAATCGCTAATCCCTAGTAGAGATAGCAGACTCCGTCGATGTCATCCTGGTGCAGGCTGCGCTTGGAGTCATCACCGGCGCCGATCGCGTAGTACATCGTCGCGGCTTGAACCGAGGAGTGGCCGAGGCCGAGCATGTGACCCTCTTCGTGGCAGACCACGCCTTCGAGGTCATACTCATTCCATCTGCTGGCGTCCGGGCCGCAGTTGAAGTTCACGCCATTGTCGATGATCATGTCGCATTCGCGGCTCGATGAGTTGTTCATCAGGTAGGTCACCGCGAGAGCGCCGCCGGCGCTGCTGTACGTGATGTGGCTGCGGCCATCCTTGCTGGGAACCGGCCGATCGATCTTGACCGGGTTGTCCTGGCGGAAGGTGAAGCCGGAGCAGCCGACCGCGTTCCAGCTCTGCGCTCCGCGCTTCATGGCGTTGTACTGGCAGGAGGAGTAGCCGGTATCCACCGACAGATACATCTTCTTGTCACCATCTTTGGTGCCCCAGGTGGTCCAGGAGAAAGCCTGTGTGGCAGTCAGCACAAGCGCCGCGAGGGTCGTGAAAAAAGTAGTTTTACGCATGGGATTTAGACCTCCGAAACTCAGTTGGCAGCGCTGTCGAGGATGGCTTCAATGCGGCGTTCGAAAGTTCGCTCCGGAACACCGGCTTCGAGCACCACTCCATTCTCTACATGGAAGGTGCCCTGGGCCCAGCCGACGACATTCGTCATCTGGTGGAAGTCATTGCTCAGGAACAGGTAGACATCCTGGCCGACGGCCAGGGCGGGGGCACTGGGGACCTCCATGGAGAGATCGCCGAGGGTGCCGCCCGGGGATTTGACGAGAACAGTGGTCAGCGGATCGTCGCCCTTGATCCAGTTGTTGACTTGGACCTCGGCGAAAGTATTGACGCGATTGCCGGTTTGCCTGGCCCAAACATCGGTCACGGTGCCGCTTACAACGACATCGGCTTCTTGTGTAACGGCAGCCAGGTTCTTCTGGATCAATACGGTAGCGCTGGACGTCGACGGTAGAGCAAAAAGCCCGAACGCAGCTGCCAGAACAGCGGTCTTCTTCACCATGGAGGTCTCCTTATCGTGGCCGAAAATCAGGCACAGGAGTGAGGTGCGGTCTCGGGATAACTGATGCCGGGCCGGAAAAGTCGGTCCCCGGAACGAGGCCGCGGTACGTAGGGTTGAGGCAAAACACCTACAGCAATCGACGTGCCAAGGAGTGGAGTACACGGGAACTTCGCGCAACCGATTGCCGTAGCGGATCGAGAGGAGTTGCCAGGAGTCGCCTCGGTGGTGCGAAGGCTTCCAGGGGGGGCGGATTTCATGGCAGATTTCCCAGTGGATGGGTGTTTTTCCCCAGCCTCTGACGGATCGGTCATGTGTGATCGAAATGGCGGAAATATATGAACTTGCGTGCTCCGTGAGCAGTGCTAAACTCCCATCTCGATCCGACACCGGTTTCCCTTCCCTTCCTGCCTGAGCGTGCACCCATGTATAAGATTCTCGATTTTGAACAGTTCTCCGACACGACATTTCGCTGGGATGTTTATGCACCCGATGTGGCCCGGGCGGCGCAGCCCGGGCATTTTGTGATCCTGCGCCTGGATGAGTGGGGGGAGCGGATTCCGCTGACGATCGCTGACTTCGATCGCCAGGCCGGAACCGTGACCCTGGTGGTGCAGGCGATCGGCAAGAGCACCCGCAAGATGCTCAAGGACTATCGGGCCGGCAGTGAGTTCGCGGATTTTGCCGGGCCGCTGGGGCTGCCCAGCCGCATCGAAAAAGTGGGCCACGTGGTGCTGGTCGGCGGTGGGCTCGGGGTTGCTCCGGTCTTTCCGCAGTTGCGGCGCTTCAAGGAGGTTGGCAACAAGACCACCAGCGTGATCGGCTTTCGCAGTCGTGATCTGGTGTTTTGGGAGGAGCGCTTTCGGCGCTTCAGCGATGAGTTGATCGTCTGTACCGACGACGGATCCTACGGCCGGCCCGGGTTTGTGACCGCCGCCCTCGAAGAGGTGATTCAGCAGAGCCCGCCCCCCGATCTGGTGGTGGCGATCGGCCCGCTGCCGATGATGCGGGCCTGCGCCGAGGTCACCCGGGGCAGCGGCGTGGAGACGGTGGTCAGCTTGAACGCGATCATGGTGGACGGCACCGGCATGTGCGGTTCCTGCCGGGTTACGGTCGGCGACCAGGTGAAGTTCGCCTGCGTGGATGGGCCGGAGTTCGACGCGCATCAGGTGGATTTTGCCGAGCTGAGTCTGCGCCAGGCGCGTTTCAAGGGGCATGAGTCGACCGCCAACGACGATTACGATCGGGTCTGCTCCATCGAGCAGACTCTGTTTGAGCTGGAAAAGCGCAACTACAAGAAGATCAAGGATCTTGCGCCGAAGGCAACGCCCATGCCGGAGCGCCCGGCGGAGGAGCGCTCGCGCAACTTCGAAGAGGTCAATCTGGGCTACAGCATGGCCGATGCGATCGCCGAAGCGGAGCGCTGCATTCAGTGTGTTCGTCCGCTCTGCATCGCTGGTTGCCCGGTCTCGATCGACATTCCGGGTTTCCTGCGGCATGTGGTGGTGCGCGATTTTGATGGCGC
>JALXCG010000016.1 GCA_026991065.1 Gemmatimonadota bacterium
GACCCGCAGCGAAGCGTTTCGCCGCGCCCACGCCGGGCAGTCACCGGAGGGAATGTTTTCCGGTCCCAGCGAACTTGAGATCCACGAGGTTGTGAGTTGAAAGAACCGCTCTCCGCGCCCGCCGCCGACCGCTACGCGAACTACTCGCTCGCCGAACGCAAATACCTGGAGGAGGAGGGCACTTTTCTCTTCTCCGGGATGCAGGCGCTGGTCCGCCTGGTTTTCGACAAGCACCGCCGCGATCAGCGTTTGGGCCGAACCAACAACGGCACCTACATCAGCGGCTACGAGGGGTCGCCGCTGGGTGGTTTCGATATGGAGCTGGCGCGGGCGGCGAAACTCTTTCCCGAAGTGGGGAAGATTGTTCACCACCCGGGGGTGAATGAAAAGCTGGCGATGTCCAGTGTCTACGGCAGCCAGCTCAACGGCAATGTGGACGGCTTCTGGTATGGCAAGGCGCAGGGGGTGAAATGGATCCCCGACGAGGGGGGGCTGGCGGCTTTTGCCGGTACCGGGCGCGGCAGCGGGGCGGTGATTCTGGCCGGCGACGATCATCAGTCGAAAAGCTCCACCTTCCCCGGGGCGAGCGACCTGATGCTCGAGGATATGTTCTGTCCGATCCTCTTTCCGGGGACGATCGATGAGATCATCTACCTGGGGCTCACGGCGCTGGAGCTGTCCCGCTACACCGGGCTCTACACCGGGCTGAAGCTGCTGACGCCGATCTGCGATGGGGCTTCGAGCGTTCAGGTGAGTCCCGAGCGCGAGAAGATCGTGATCCCGGAGCCGCTCTTTCCGCGCCGCCACCACCGGGTGATCCTGGGCAAGCCGAGTCTCGAGATCGAGCGCGAACTGGTGGAGGAGCGGCTCGAGTCCGCCCGCCACTTCGCCCGCCACAACCGCTTCAACTACATCATCGACTATCTCGGCAAGAGCGATAAGCGGATCGGGTTCATTGTCGCCGGCAAGGCGTATACCGACCTGCTCTTGGCGATGTGCGACATCGGTTGCAGCTATACCGGCGATCCGATCCGGATTCTGAAGCTGGGGATGACCTATCCGGTGGAGCCGGAGATTGTGAAGGAGTTCGCCGAGGGGCTCACCGAGATCATCGTGATCGAGGAGAAGCGGGCGTTTGTCGAGACCCAGGTGAAGAGCATTCTCTACGGCCATTCGCGGGCCGCGGTGTGGGGCAAGCAGGGGCGCGACGGGCGGCGGTTGCTGCCGGCGCACGGTGAGATCACGCCGGAGCTGATCGTCGAGCGGCTCTACCCCTTCTTCCGCGAATACCTGGCCGGCGAGCGCCCCTATCTGGACGCGCGCCTGGCGCAGATCCGCGAGGTGCTGGAAGCCACCGCGGCGCCGCTGGTGCCGACGCGCCCGCCGACCTACTGTTCCGGCTGTCCCCACTCCCGTTCACTGAAGCTCCCGGAGGGGAGCCAGGCGGGGGGCGACATCGGTTGCCACACGATGGAGATCATGAAGAACCTGCCGGGGCGCGGGGTGCAGTGGATCTCCTCGATGGGGACCGGCGGCGCGGTGAACAACGGCGTGTTTCCCTTCGCCGGCGAGCGTCACATTTTCCAGAATCTCGGCGACGGCACCTATTTCCACTCCGGCAAGCTGTCGATCGCGGCGTCGGTGGCGGCCGGCGCCAACATCACCTACAAGCTGCTCTACAACGGCGTGGTGGCGATGACCGGCGGGCAGTTGCCGCCGGGGCAGGCGCCGATCGAGCAGGTGGTCACCGAACTCGAGAGCATCGGGGTCAAGCGGGTGGCGGTGGTGACCGAGCGCAGCGATCTGCCGCGTCATGTGCGGGTGGTGCGGGAGCGGGACTACGATGCGCTGCTCAGGGAGATGCGCGAGGTTCCCGGGACCACGGTGATCATCTTCGACCGCGCCTGCGCCACCGAGAAGCGCCGCCGGCAGTCGCGCAGCAAGGTCAAGCGCACCGAGTTCCTGGTGATCAACGAGGAGGTCTGCGAAGGCTGCGGCGATTGCGGCAAGTCGCTCTGCCCCTCGCTGCATCTGCCGGAGACCGAGCTGGGGCGCAAGACCCGCATCCATCTCTCCAGTTGCAACGACGATCTGAGCTGTCTCAAGGGCGACTGTCCGGCGTTCATGCGGGTCGAAGCGGCCGGCGCGGTGGATGATGGGCTGGAGCGGCTGCGCAGCCTGGTGGCGGCGCACGAGCTGCCGCGACCCGAGGGCAACGGCACCCTGCCGCTGGGCAACTACAACATTGTGATCGCCGGGATCGGCGGCACCGGCGTGGTGTCGCTTTCGGCGGTGCTGGCGCAGGCGTCGATTCTGGACGGCGGCCATGTTAATGAGCTGAACATGACCGGCCTGGCGCAGAAGGGCGGTCCGGTTGAGTCGCAGATCATCATGAACCTGGCGGAGCAGCCGATCATCAACGCCGTCGGCTACCGCGAGGCGGATCTCTACATTGTCTGCGACACCATTCACGGTCTCGGCGCGCAGAATCTGCGCACGGTCGATCGCGAGCGCACCAAGGTGGTGGCCAATCTCTCGGTGGTGCCGACGATCGACATGATCATCGACCGCGACCAGCCGGTACCGAGCGAGGCGGAATTGACCGAGAAGTGGCGCGCCCTGGTACCGGCGGAGTCGCTTTTTACGGTTGATGCCGGGCGGATGGTCGAGGAGCTGATGGCGAACCACATGTTCACCAACATCTTTCTGCTCGGCGTGGCGGTTCAGCGGGGGCATGTGCCGGTGCGCGTGAAGGCGCTGGAAGAGGCGATTCGGCAG
>JALXCG010000017.1 GCA_026991065.1 Gemmatimonadota bacterium
GGCCATGGAACCACGGTGTTGAACCGCTGCAATGACTGTTCAGGTCCACCGTCGCGTCGTCGCTGAAGAGAACCTCCATATCATCGTTGTTGCAATTGGTGCCGCCGGGGCGGGAGAGCAGGGTGACCACAGTGCCGCTGGGGCTCGTTACCTCGAGTTCAAGATCACCGACGTAGGTATGCTCCAGGGCGACGCCTACGATGACCCGGTCGATGGTCCCCGCCGGAGCGAAATTGAGAGTGCTGGTGACACCGGTGGGGTTGTTGTCCGGAATCGATTTCGGCAGATCGGAAGCCTCGACTGTTGCCAACTCCGGACCATCCGCGCCGAGGGTTTCCGAGAAACGAACCGAGGTCGTGCCTTGGTCGAACTGCAGGTCGAGGCGGAATTCCGCCACGGTGCCGCAGGCGAGGTCGCCGCTGAGCGCAATCTGGAAATAGGGAGCGTTGGTTGCGCGCTTCTCACCAACCGGTATGTCGGGCCAGGTCGCTTCGCTGGTCAGGACCGTGACTCCTTCGGTCAAGGCGACGAGGCGGCCGCCGATTCCGGTTACGTCGCTGTTGATTGCCTGCAATTCCGCACCCAGGTAGATCTCCTCTCCGGGTTCCCAGATGCCGTTGCTGTTGGCACCGCAGAAATCCTGGCTGCCAACCTGGGAGAGAAGAAGAGTCGGCACCGGGGGAGCCGGATCGGCCGTGTCGAGAACCAGGATGCCGGTGTTGTCCGGGTCGAGCCAATCCTTGAGACGAGTTGAAGCGGAAGAGCCATGGTCCCAAGACTCGGCGAACTTTCCATACCAGTCGGAGGTCAGGCTGGTGCAGGAGGCGTAACCGCCGTGGAGTTGACCGACAAGATGGTGATTGGGATCCCAAATGCCGGAGCCGGAGGAGCCTGGCTCGGTCGTGCCCATCTCCCATTGATCGATTCGCCAGTGGCTGTGGTCGTTAGGATAGTCGCCCAGGTAGGATTCGCTCAAAAGCGGATCGTCGTTGAAGCTGATCGCTTTCTCATCGGTGTTGGGGTGGTGGATCGCCGTGCATGCGGCAGGGACAGCGCCGGTTGCATCCCATCCTGAATAGGAAACATGCCAGCTTGGGTCGGGGGTGTCGTCCAACTCAATCAGTGTGAAGTCCGAGAAGGCGTTGCCCGCGCGCCAGGTGGACCCGTTCTGATTGTCGGCCAGGCTGCCGCCGGAGAGCATGCCGCAGACTGGAGATTCGAAGTTCCAGTAAACCACGATGGACTGGTCGTTGTTGGAGCGGACACCGCAGTGATTGGCGGTGAGGAAGTAGTTGCGCAGTTGGCTGCCCGCGCTATTGACCATCTGGCCGCTGCAGGTCCAGTAGCCGTTGAGAGTATAGACGGCGGCACTGCGGATCTCCTGGCGCCACGGGTCGCCCTCTGGACAGATGACGTCGATGTTGCAGGAACCCTGGTCGATGTCGGCCTCCTTTTGGCCGGCGAAGGGCCGGTAACCGTGATGCACCCGCATGATGGCGAGTTCCGGTTCGAACTCGACCTTGGCCGGAATGTCCAACTCCACCACCAGCAGGTCGCCGAGAATCACCGGTGACCAGAACTCGCCGTGGATCTTGTTGTCCGCCGCTGTGAAGGGCCCTTCGGAGTAGCCTGTTTCCGGGTTGTACAGGTAGAGTGCGGCGCCTTCCGGGAGAGCATATGTGGAGAATGCCAGGTTGAGGTTCTTGGCCCCCGGAGATTCGATCAGCAAGCGCCAAACTCGGTCCCCGTTTGGCAGATAGTCCCAGCTCCCGTCCCGTTCGATATCGACATCGACATTGAGGGGAGTGGCAAAGCGCGCTGGAGAAGGCGATTCAGCGAGTTTTTCGTCTTCATCCAGGAGTGCGAAGGTGTCCACAGCGGGCAGGAGCAGTTCCTGGACCCTGGCCAAAGGCTGAAGTTGGTTGGAAACACTGCTGGGCGGCGGCCCGGAGCGGGCGCTGGCGGGAAGAGCGAAAAGGGCAAGAAGAAAACCGCTGGTGGCGAATCGGGTCAGTCGCATAGATAGACGAATCCTCAAGGGGGGTGAACCGCGGTGGTTGCCGGCCTCGGAGCTTCCTTCCGGAATGCGCCCGACCACGCACTTGAGTTGGTGACCGCGGCGGAATGAAGAACGCAGAAAAGTTCTTTGGCGAAAGATAACCCGATTATGGGCCACTCTCCGCATCTCGGGGAGAAAAGAGCAATGCGCGACAGGCTCCTAACGCGTCGGATCGAATCGGGTCACGCTGCGCAGAAAATCGTGATCGAGGTACTCGCGCTGAATCACCGCCGCCATCTCCTCCGTGGTCGGGAAACGGTCGTAGTCAACGCGAATCACCGGAATCACGCGCGAGATGGTGCCCACGAATGTTTCATAACTGCTATACAACGCTTGCAAGTAGTCCAGAGTAATGGTGGTTTCGACCTCTCGGCTGCGCTTCTGAATGCGCTCCATCGAGCGCTCGGGCGAGACATCCAGATAGACAATCAGATTCGGCTTGCACATGAAGTTGCTCATGTGCTGGAAGAGATCCTGGTAGGTGTGGTAGTCGCGTTTGTCCATCAAGCCGAGGTCAACCAGGGTTCGGGCGAAGACGGAATCTTCGTAGATCGTACGATCCTGGATCGCCGACCGGCCCCGCCAGATGATCTCCTGATGCTGCTGAAAGCGGCGGTTGAGAAGATAGATCTGGGTCGCGAAAGCGTAACGGGCGGTGTCCCGATAGAAGTCGGCGAGGTATTCGTTGTCCTGCACCGGCTCGTAGTAGACATCGATTCCGAGGTGCTTGCCGAGGGCCCCGGCGAGGGTCGATTTTCCGGCGCCGATCATGCCGGCGATTCCAATGAATAAGCGTTCGAAAGACATATTGGGAGCCACGGGTTGGAATGACCTTTATGGAGTGAACCACCAGTCGATCTTGACGCCGAAGTACTGATCGCCGTCACTGGTAAGTCCGTCGAAGAGAGAGCCGGGACCGACGCGCTTGCCGGATGCCTCGGTATTGGACCGGTTCACTTGCCAGACCAGGAAGAGCGTGCTGCCGGGCCGCCATTCCCAGCGGGCAACCGCGCTGCTGCGGAACGAATGATAGCGGAAATCGTCGGCACGGAAACTGAAGGAGGAGTCGGCGGTGGTGACGTGCCAGAGACCATTCTCACGGTCGATATCCGTGCCGTTTGCACCATAGCGGTTGATTTCGCTGGAGCCGGGCGCCTCTAGTTGGCCGAATTCCAGGTAGTGCCCGCTCGCGGCGAATGGTTCGGCGTAGATCTCCAGTGTGACGTCGGGAGTGAGAGCGAAATTGACCCGCGTTTGGAGAGAAAGCGTTGTGCGTTCGATGGTTCCGAAGATGTAACGCTTACCATAGGTCAACGGTGGGCCGTCGTCGAGAGTGGCGAGGTACTGACGAGGATCGCGTTCGCGGCTATAGAAGGGATTCAAACCAAGTTCCCAACGATCACCGAGCCGCCAGGTGAAGCCACCACCCAGCACCGCGCCCCGGCTGTTTGCTTGGTCCCACCAGGTCTCGATCCACGCATGAGAGAAGATGTCACCGGCTGGGTTGGTGGCGATATTTGCGCCGCCGGTGTAGCCACGTGGGAGTCCCATCAATGGACCTCCCCTGGTCAGGTCATCACTGAGGCCGTGCCGGCGTCCGCCAACAAACAACCCGGTTGACCAGAAATTCTTCCAGGTGGATTGGATGCGCAGGCGGCCCTGAGAGATCAAGTGGTCGCCGCCGTAGTTCCAGGTGTGCCGGCCCACGGCGGTGACGAAGAAGCGCCGGAACGGTCCGAGGGTGTGGTTTTCGCGCCAGGTCAGGGTGTGCACGGCTTCGATATTGTCGGCCGAATGGAGGCGGCCGAGATCATTGATCTCAAATTCGGGCGACTCGGTTGCAGCTTCGACCGACCACAGCCAGTGCTTGCCGGCCTGTCGCTCGATCTCTGCGGCCGCCACCACTCCCGAGAATGTTTCGCGGGTTGTGTCGATGACCACATGGGTAGCATCCGGTCGCTGGAAATAGTGTGCGCTCGACGTCTCGATCGCGGTGATCGCCGCGGGCTTGCCGCGCAGGTGGCTGAACCCGAGGTAGCCGGAAACCGCGTACTCGCCATCCCGAAGACGCCAGTTCCAGTCCGCTCCACCGCTGTAGGCGTGGCGGACGAGTTGGCGCGGAAGCGGGCTGCCCCTCTCGAAGTCGCGCTCCACTGCAGTTAGCATGAAGCCGGCGGTGGACTGCGCGGCGCCGAACTCCTGCTGAGCGCGAAAGACACCGTAAACAGCCCCCGGCTCCACTTCGCTGCCGCTGTCGCGATCGTACTCCCGCTGGGTGAGTGCCGCCAGAGCCCCCAGCGACAGACCTGACTTCAGGCGCCCGGTCAGTTTGGCGGCTCCCAGAATGGTGGTGTGGTCTGGGGCGTCGAGCGCGGAACCAGCACCGTGCGGGGTGGCCCCGATTCGGCGCGAGTAGTAGTAGTTGGGGCCGTCTCCGCGCAGCAGCTGAGATCCCTCGGTGAAAAACGGGCGCTTTTCCGCGAAGAAAGTCTCGAAAGCGCTCAGGTTGACCTCCGCGGGGTCCGCTTCGACCTGGCCGAAGTCGGGGTTGACGGTGCCATCAAGCGTCAGATTGGGGCCGATTCCCATCTTGAAATCGAGTCCGGAGTGGAATTCGGAGGACCATTTCTCGGTGCGATGGGTGGCGGAGGCAGCATAGGGGCGTATTTCGATGCGGTGGGTTGCCTGAACCCCGCTGATTCCGATCAAAGCGCCAAAACGGGAAGCCCAACCCGTCTCATTGCGATCGACATAGACCCAGTAGTCGTCTTCGTTGCGGGCGGGGACCCAACGGTTGAAGTTGACTCCCCATTCCTCGGTGGAGTTGAAGCGCAGTTGGGAAAAGGGGATGCGCAACTCCGCGGTCCACCCGTCGGGGTCGGTCTGGGTGGCTGCCTCCCACACTGGATTGAAGGTGTAATCCCGGTCGAATTCCGCATCGGAAGCGTGGTAGTAGTCGGCGCGCACGCCGGTTGCGGTGAGCGCAAAACTGTAGGCTGTGCGCCGATCGCGATAAGTATCCAGTGAAACGATGATGCGCTCCGATGCGCCCACATTGTCGCGCCGGCTGACCGTGGCCACGATCTCGGCGGGATCGTCACAATGCATGCGCGCACCGATGTAGAGCGCTTTGTGGTCATAGGCGGCAAAAACTTCCGTTGCCTGCGTCGCCGCGGCTCCGGGCTCTGGATCCTGTTGGCGAAATCCGGTGGCGGGCTCAGCCTGCTGCCAGACCGCTTCGGTAAGCCGGCCGTCGATGTTGGGCGGTTGATCGGCGTGGATGGCGCGCAAAACTTGGTTGGCGGAAGTCTCTGCGACATCTGCGGTAGCCGTGGCGGCCAACGAGAGAAACAGGCAGATGGGCAGAAGAGCGGGGCGGCCGAACATGGTGCCGATCTCCATTCCGCAGCGTGCTTGCCGGGAAAAGGCACGATTCCAGGGTTTTCCGAAGATGGAGGAGAGGATATCCTCAACCACGCAGCACAGTAGCAGCAAATTCCTTGTTCTGTGTCGACTCCCGGAGCGATCTCATCTCTCGCGGAAAGGCTTGGCTCGCCATGCGTTCATGTTTTTCTTTATTTGTCCTGCCGGTAGTTACAATGGGGATGGTGCACGCGCAGGGGGTTCTTGAGCCGGCGACGCTGGACCGCCCGGAGGAGTTCCTGGAACTGGAAGCGGGCGAACTTGCTGGTGTTCTGGGGCAGCCGAATGATCAACTCGCGGTTTACGCCTGGCACGACGGTGCCTTTGTGGCGATCCCCTATCAAGTGGACGAGGTGGGGCCGAGCGGTGGCTATTTCGGCGAAGACGAAGACCCCGGCAATCTCGATGCAAATGATCAGATTGTCTGTTCCCTTGAGGATGCCGGTGATCGTGTGGACTGTGCAGTGTGGGCCGCTGGCGCGGACACAACCCGGTTTGAGATCGAAGTGGAGGATCCGCTCAATCCGGGGGCGAAGGCGTGGGTGTATCTTTTCACCGGCGAAGGCATTCCCCAGTCCGCGGTCGACTATGTCTCGGTAACCAACGATAACCCGTTTCAGGTCACCGCTGATCGCTACCAGGAGGGTTTCCTGCTGGATGGCCCCGCAACCCAGACAGATATGGTCATCTTTCCCGAACTCGGCAGCGGCAGCGATTTTATGGATCGGCTTAAGCTGCGCACCAAACTCTTCGCCCTCGGTGGCTGGGATACGGAAGAGGACAGTGCGATCGATGAAGCCCGCCACTTTGTCAAGGATGGACCGGTTCGTGTCATCAATAGTTTCTGGATCAGTCTCGGCGACCTGGTGGACCTTTCACATGTGACGGTTACCTTCTACCGGCAGATGACGACAGTCGACAACTCTGTCAATCAGGTTCTCATTACCGGCGTCAAGGGCATGGTCTGGCTGGAAGACATGGCGCCGATTGCGGACGGGAGTTTCTACTATCACGACAATCGCGGGTCGGATCCGGAGGCGGATGCGACTTTCACCGATCTGGTCGATGGTGACGGCGCGGCCGCGCAGATCGGCGACCCGGCGTTCTTCTATGAATGGGCCAGCGCCACGCACGGGCGAACCATCTTTATCCAGGACACACAACCGGTAATGGATACCGGGGCATCGGTAAACTCTTACTACTGTGACAATTGTCCAACCGCCCCCTGGAGTGACACGGGCGATATGGAAAAGTGGGGAGAGTTCGGCACCTGGATGAAAAACATCCCGCTCTCCCACTTCGATCTCGAGGCGTGGAATTTCAGACTTTCGGGAGCGAATCCGGAGGTGAGTGTCGGCGGTGAATATGTGCGCCGCTATTTCCATCGCGTAACCCGGAGCGTCACCACGCAGAACCAGTGCCCGGTCTCAATCGCGGGGGATACACCCGGGGCTCCGGCGCGCCGCGCGCGTTTGGAACAGAACGTGCCCAATCCGTTCAATCCACGCACTGAGATTGCGTTTGTTGTGCCGGACGGCAACACGGGGCAGACTCTGCTGCGGGTCTTTGATCTCCAGGGGCGCGTGGTGCGCACTCTGGTCGCCGGGACTCTGGCTCCGGGCGAACACCGCGTGACCTGGGACGGCACCGACGACTCCGGTGCTGTGCTGCCGTCCGGAATCTACCTGGATCGATTGGAAAGCAACGGTCAAGTGCTTACCAACCGAATGCTGCTGGTCAAATAGGGCTGCCGCGCGCAGCGGCGGCTTGCTCGCGCAGCCACTGTCGGCCATGAGGCGCTGGTGGTCAAAGAACGCAGCGGTCGAGAGCCGCTTGCAGCGCCGGCTGGTCGCCGGCAATGCCTTTCCCGATCACAACGACGGCGCCAAGTTCAGCGCGACTGCTGGGAGGCAGGCCGGAAAAGAGGCGGCCGCGTCCGCAGACCACGCTGAGCAGCTCCGGATTCTTGCTGCCTTTGACCGCCAGGATGCCCTTGACACGGAATACGCGCGAGGGAAGCGCCCGAATAAAGGAGCGGATCGCCTGGCGCTCGACCGGTCCCGCGGCACGCAGGACCATCGATTGCAGATTCTCATCTTCCAGGTGCCGGTGGCCGATGCCGGCATCGACGCGCCTGCGGTAGTCAGCCAGTTCTCTTCCAGTTCGGGGGAACGCGGTGCCAAAAAGAAGATGTGGGTCGGCTTCGGCCTGGACTGTGCGCAGAATCAGGGCGGTTGATGAAACCTCGCGAATCCGCGCTTCGGCAGAGTCCACGAGCGTGGCGGGCGCGAGATCGATCTTGTTGAGAAGGACCACGTCGGCAGCATGAATCTGTGCAACGCAGGTATCTGAAGCGGACCAGTGAGTGTTCAGATTCAGGGCATCCACCACAGTGATGATGGCATCAATGGTGAGCCCCAGTTCCAGGAGACTGTAGAGCAAGGGGTCGGGATAGGCTGCGCCGGAAGTCTCGATAATCAGCAGGTCCGGCTTGGCGTTGAGTGCGTTGATGACGACAGCGCGCAGGTCATCGGAGTACATGCAGCAGAGGCAGCCGGAAGCAAGTTCGGTGATTTCACTGCCCAAACCGTCGAGAATGGCGCCATCGACCGAAACCGCTCCCAGTTCGTTGATCAAGACAGCCGGGCGCAACCCATCAATGCCGTTGCTCAGCAGATGGGAGAGCAGGGTTGTTTTGCCGCTGCCCAAGCTGCCGGTCACGATGTTGAGCGGGATGCGCTCCTCCAGCGACGGTGCCGCGATGTGGTGGGATGGGGAACTCATTTCAGAACAACAATCTTTTGTCGATGGTGAACATCATCCACATCGAGTTGTAGCAGATAGATGCCGGATGCCACGGTGCGCCGTGCGGCATCTCGTCCATCCCAGGTGAAGTGGTGGTCGCCGGCAGGCAGGTCGGAGTCCAGGAGGACGCGGACGTTGGCGCCTTGAACCGAGTGGATTGAGAGTCGCGCATGTGCGGCGCGCGTCAGGTGGAAGCGAATGGCGGTGCGGGGATTCATGGGATTGGGAGATACTGGGGCAAGGGTGACCACTTCCGGTGCGTCCCTTTGCGGCTCATAAGGGGCACTGGTCCCACTTGCGGCGATTCGCACGACGCGCGGCGGCGGCGCTTCATGCCGCGCCGCAGTAGCGCGATTCGTGCTGCCGCAATCCAGAACCAGCAATGCGCCGTCGCTGGCCTGGGCGAGGCAGCCGGCAGTGGCGAGATTGCCAAAGCCGGTGGCGAATTCCTCGACATCTCCTTCTGGAGAGATGCGGATGATCGACTCGTGCAGCAGATCGGCGGCGAGAAGATCGCCGTTGAAGGCACCCGCGGCATCTCGGAGGAGAGCGCCGATACCGGCGAGTTCCGCTCTCACACCAGTAATCGGAGAGAGTTCTCCGTTCCGGTCCGCGGCGACGATCCGCCCCATTCCGTTCCATAGGTCGCACTCGGTGGCCATCGCAGCATCGGCAAGCAGGAGTTGCCCGCCGAATCCGTCGCCACTTTGAGCCATTCCGCGTACTGCGCCCAGGCCATGGACGTAGGGTTGAATCCCGCCATCGGCCAGAGACCAAACGAGATCCTCTTCAGAAGTGGCAGTGTAGAGAACGCCATCACTGGCTGCCGTCAGCGGCGGCGAGTTGATCGCCCCCGAGGGGAAAGTGAGGTATTGGGTCACTGTGCCGCCGGCGTCAATCCCCACAATCCCGCTGGCTGTGGCGGCCAGCAGACCACCTCCGAACAGGCTTTCCGGATCCCAGGACAGGGC
>JALXCG010000018.1 GCA_026991065.1 Gemmatimonadota bacterium
GTGGAGAATATCGTTGGTCTCTATCCCGCTTTGCCCTACTCCAGTGATAGCTTTGTGACCGATGTGACGGCTCTTCGGTAGGCGCGCCGGCGGGTGTTGATCTGCCATTGGACGGAACGAACGCTGCTCAAATTGACTGTCGCCGGGAGTCGGCCTTCGCTCCGTTCAAGCTGATCGATTCCTGTTGATGGGCAGGAATCGCACACGTGCTCTTCCCGGCTCCACCGTGAGGACTGCTCCGGATTCAAGCTCGTTCTTGAACTGCGCTTCACCTGCGCCGCGAAGCGTAGCGGAGCGG
This sequence comes from Gemmatimonadota bacterium, assembly GCA_026991065.1. GTDB lineage: Bacteria > JALXCG01. Next base: position 299 of record JALXCG010000018.1, read on the forward strand.
CGTCAGGTGCAAGCGCTAGATACCCGCCAGATGTTAGCGAGAATGAACCGAGACGAGGCCGTACTCATCTCGCAGGATTGAATAGATAGCGGCATCCTCGAATTTACCCCACCGGAAAACCGATTGCCTCAATGTTCCTTCGTACTTCATGCCAACCTTATGCATAACGCGACCAGAGGCTGGATTCTTTGTCATATGGCGTGCCTGGGCCCGGTTCAGACCTAACGCCTCAAATACGTACCTGAGCACCTCCTTGGTAGCCTCTGTGCAGTGGCCTTGATTCCAATACGGCTTGCCAATCCAGTAGCCCATCTCAGCTAGGCGATTGGTTTTGTTGATATGAATTCCAATGGCTCCGATCAGCACCCCATCTGGCTTGAGGGTAATCGCGAAGGTGACAGCCTCTTCTTTGTCAAAGGCTTCCTGGTGTGTGCTAATCCACTCCTCGGCCATCCCCTCTTCGTAGGGGTGGGGGATGTTAGCCGTCGTTTCAGCGATCTCCCACTCGCCAGCAAGTTCCTTCACGGCTGGCGCATCATCCAAGGTGAAGGGCCGAAGTATCAGGCGATCTGTAACGAGTGTTGGGATCTGACCCATGAGCGTCTCTCCCTGGGCGGGCACCTAGCGGTCTCGGCATAACCTGCGGGCCGGACTGGCGCGTCCCGTGCGCAGGCACGGGACGTGACGGGCCGGATCCGACAGGTTCATGCTGTTGTTATGGGGTTTTTCGTTGCTGTTACGCAACCGGCGCAATGTCAGGCATTCAGGGCGTTTCCTTTGCTGTAATAGGAGAATCGCAACTCAAAGCCAGTCTCTCTCCCGCCCTCAGTGAGCGGGTTGCCGCCCTGGCTGGGTGTCCAGATCCACGGGAGGGCGTGGCCAATGGGTTCGGCCGCGTTCTCGTTGTACTCCGCCAACAGCACTAGTGCAGACTTCCGTGCGCGCTCGGCTTCGCCCGGCGACGAGATGCTTCGCTCTACAGCGGTCTGTTTCTTGGTTCGTTCCGTGTGGTGTGCCGCCAACAGTGCATCCGAGAAGCCTCCCGGTTTCGGCGCGCGCGGAGGTACGTCCTCTTGTGCAGTCGTTACGAAGTCTTCGGTCGCGCTCGCCGCCGGAGGTCCCGCCGGGGAGGTTCCCTTTCGCCGTTTTCGCAGGGCTTTGGGTGGGAAGGTCGAGAGGAGATACTCGGCGAACATCTGCGCGTAGAATCCGTTTGCTTTATCTTTCGCCCATCCCGTTTGGATCATCGGCGCAACATCGCACCAACGAATGTTCGCGTATCGTGAGCGGTCGCGCGGTTCCGGAGCTGAGACCACGGCGTCTCGCGTCAGATAGATCATGTCTACTGCGAAGTCCGGGTAGTTGAAGAGGGCCAGGTCTATCTGCTCGTCGACCTGTCCCTCCCGGACGCTCCCTGGCTCCGTCTTCAACTCGAAGAGGACCAGTCGGTTCTCGTACTTCGCAGCGAGGTCGGGCCATCGATTCGGCTCGACCTCTTTCCTAGAGGGCAGCTCGAACTCCCAATAGAACTCCGGAAAGCCGGAACGACAACTACCGAAGCACCGCTCATCGAGCTTTCGGAGAAAGTCCAGCCCCTGTTCCGAGGGGCGGGATGCCTTGTTCCATCCAGGAGGCTTGCCGCCCAGAATCAGGCAAGCGAGAAGGTACTGCACGAATCCCTCCCGTTCCTTTCGACGTTCCCTTTCGATGAGAGGGTTTGGAAGGGTCATCGGTGGGCACTCCTATCGATCATGGACTCCAGGCCTGCGTCGCAGGTACCGCCAATGCCAAGTAGCTGGCCACAACTCTACCAAGGATCAGCGTGGATGAGCCGTGTTTCTTAGAACTTCTGGAGTAGGTTCTTCCGTTTCAGCGCCAGTCTCGCCTGGCGCCGCATCTTTTGGGGCGCCACCGTGGCCACGTCGAGTACCACTCTGGCGAGTCTCGCCGTCTCCGCGTCGTCTGATTCCATCAGTACCCGGAGTCGCCGCATGTTCTTTGCAGAAATTCGCGATTGACTCAGGAATCCAAATACCTCTTCGCCTTGATGAATGCGAGCGATCTCATCCTTCGGCATCGAAGCACTCCGCTTGCATATGCGGTTCTTGTGCCCCTTGCCTGAGAATTTCTCATTCGGCTTCGTCTCGCCGCAGATTCTGCACCACTGACCCATTAGATTCTATGTCTTCCTTTTCCCCATAACGCTCCGGTTCAGCGACGGCGCGCAGCGCTGTCCGCTGGAACCGGTTGATACTCATTGAGCCCGCTCCGGCCCTACCCTTATGGGCAGCATTGGCCACGGGTCACGGTCGAATCATACCACCTCCCAGCAGGAGCAAGCTCATACGGTTCTACACCGGCACTCACGCCCACTACTGCGGTATCGATCTCCACGCTCGCACAATGCATCTGTGTATCCTGGACTCGCGAGGCCAGGTCTGCCTGTCCGAGAACATGGACACAACCCCAGCGC
>JALXCG010000019.1 GCA_026991065.1 Gemmatimonadota bacterium
AGCCTGACCGGCCGCTGCCGCTGGCCGGTGGTACGCTGGTCGCCACGTTGCTGGAAACTGTGCCCGAGCGCCTCGACGAAGGCGCGCCGCTGATCGCCTACGTGGACGCCGACCGGATCCGATGGCCGCTGCGCGTGCGTCGCTGGCGGGGTGCGCGCGCCGTACGTCGACGGTGGATCGGGCGGTGCGCTTGATTTTGCCGAGGATGCCGGTGGTCTGGTGGTGGCGACCACCATCGCCCTCAATGATATTGTGCTCGACGCCGGCCCCAGCCAGGGGGGAGGGATCTTCTCCTCCAATGCCGACTTACGGGTCAAGGGGTGTGTGATTACCAGCAACCAGGCGGTGAGCGGCGGCGGGGCCTATCTGCGCGGCTGGGGTGCGCCGGTGGGCATCTCTCGCAGCGAGATCACCCACAATCTCGGGCTGCGCGGGGCGGTCGACAATCCGCGCGGTCCCGGCGAAGGGGGCGGGCTTTTTCTTACCGGCCCGGAGATCGACGCATCCAACCTGACCCTGGCCGCCAATCAGGTCTGGAGCGCGGACACGCTGGGCGCGGACGGCGCCGCCATCGTGGTTGCCGCGGGGGCGCCCACGCTCTTCAACAACGCGCTCACCGGCAATGTGGGGGGCGCGGCCTTCACCATGCGTCCCGGCACTGAAGACACCTGGCACGGCTACAACCTCTACTTCAACAACGACGGCGGCGATTTCTCCGGTCTGGCGCAGAGCGACTCGACCATCGACCTCTTCAGCAATCCCCGCTATCTCGATCCGGACCCTGAAGATTATCGTCTCTTGCCCACCTCGCCCATGATCGATGCGGGGGATCCGGCGCTGGAGGATGCCGACGGCAGCGCCAGCGACATCGGCGCCCACACCTACCTCCACGGCGACACTCTCTTTCTGCGGGTTTCGCCGTCGGCGCCGATATTTGTGCCCGATACCCCATTTGCGGTCGGCGTGCGTTTGGTGAACCGCGCCGGCGCGACCCTGAGCGACACTCTGCGCGTCGACCTCTCCGCGGGAGATGTTTCACTGCGGCTGCATACCGCTTTTGTTACGCTTGAACCCGGCAGCGAATTTGTCGACTCGCTGGCATTCAGCGGTCCTCCCGCCGGGCTGCCGGTCGGGGTGGGCTCTCTGCGCGCGACCTGGAACCTGGCGGAGGATCGTCGCCCGGCGGCGCTGCTGCGCAAGGCGATGCTATTTCCCCCCGGCCCTTGAGGCTCTTCCCTTCTTTTATTGCCACCGGTTTCTCTGCTTGCGGGTGGCGTTCTGGTTGCTCTGCCAATGGTCTCAGACTGGTTAGAATCCCCCGCTCACTTTACCCCCAAGGAGGTCTCCTGGCTGGCCTTCAATGCCCGCCTGCTGCAGGAGGCGAACTCCCCGGACGTGCCGCTGCTGGAGCGGCTGAAGTTTCTCGGCATCTATTCCGCGAACCTGGATGAGTTTTTTCGGGTCCGCGTGGCGACCCTGAAACGTCTGGCCCTGCTCGGACGGCGCAGCCGCAGCCTGATTCGCTACGATCCGGCCCGCGTTCTGCAAGTGGTGATCGCGGAAGCGCACCGCCAGCACCAGGAGTATTCCGATCTCTATGATCAGGTGATCGCGGAACTGGGGAACCATCACATTCACCTGGTGAACGAGACTCAGTTGGATGCGGAGCAGTTTGCCTTTGTGCGCCGCTACTACCGCGAGAAAGTCTGCGACCAACTGTCTCCCGTTCTGCTGCGGCCGCGCGCACAACTGGTGGTGTTGAAAGATCGCTCCAACTATCTCGCCGCCTGGCTGCGGGACTCTCGCGGGCGGCAGCGTGATCGATACGCCTTGATCGAACTGCCCACCGATGAATTGCCGCGTTTCGTGGTGCTGCCGGAGCGCGCGGGCGAGCGCTACGTGATCTACCTGGATGATGTGGTGCGGGCCAATCTCGACCAGGTCTTCTCCATCTTCCCCCATGACCAGCGCCACGCTTTCATGGTCAAATTCTGTCGCGACGCGGAACTGGATCTGGATGATGACATCGACGAAAGCTATCTGAGCCGGATCTCTCGCAGCCTGAAAAAGCGCGCGCAGGCGAAAACGGTGCGTTTTCTGTACGATTCGACGATTCACCGGGAGTTGCTGGATCTGCTTCTGGAAAAGCTGGAGATTCAGCGTGATGATTCGTTGCTGCCGGGGGGGCGTTATCACAATCGCAGCGACCTGATCGATTTTCCGCGCTTTGATCATGAACAACTCTGTGACTCGCCGGCGCCGGTTCTGCCCTGTCCGCAGTTGGAGAACGCGCCACGGATCTTGGCGGCGATCGCCGCTGAAGACATTTTGGTGCAGGTTCCCTACCAGGGCTTCGATGCTGTGTTGGCCTGTCTCCGCGAAGCGGCGCTGGATCCGCGGGTGCAGTCGATTCAGATCGCGCTCTACCGAGTGGCGCGCAACTCAGCCGTGGTGCGGGCACTGATCAACGCGGTTCGCAACGGCAAGGATGTGACCGTGATCATGGAGTTGCAGGCGCGTTTCGATGAAGAGGCCAATCTGCTCTGGACCGAGCGCTTGCAGGAAGCCGGGGCTACAGTTCTGGTCGGAGTTCCCGGCCTCAAAGTGCATGCGAAGATTTGTCTGATTACCCGCAAGGAGGGCGGCGAATTGCGCCGCTACGCACTCATTGGCACCGGCAATTACAATGAGGTCACCGCCAGGGTGTTTTCCGACATTCACCTGATGACCGCTGATCCGGAGTTGACCGCTGAAGTGGAGCAGGTGTT
>JALXCG010000020.1 GCA_026991065.1 Gemmatimonadota bacterium
GCCCCGAATCCCAGGAAAGATCGATGCGCTACCGCATTCACCGTTACCCGCGCCCGCGCCTTGCTGGAAGCCCCGGGGCAGCCCGGGTGACGGCAAGCCGGGGGGCGGGGTGCGGCCGGCGGAGCGCCGCCGGAGGGCGGCGCTCCTGGTGCATGGTCCAAGAAGTGTGCGCAGGTGAAAAAACTCGGCAACCGCCGGCGGCCGCCGAAGCCGCGGCGGCTATCTCTTGCCGTGGTTGCGACGCATCTCCTCTGCCTCTGCCTTGATCTCGGTGAGGTCCTGCACCATTTCGCTCCAGCCATACCAGAGGGTGTAGTCGGGATTGGCGTGGAAAGCGCCCTGGAAGGCCCGCATGCGGTGTTTCAGGTGCATCGTGAAGAGACGGTTTTCGATCGGCGTCGGCGAGTCGTGGAAAGTGAGCAGATCGGGGAAGGCGTAAGTGTAACTCTCGGGCTTTTGCAGAATCCCATCTTCGTAAAGGCCGGCAACCACGCGGATCGCTTCGGCCATTAGATGGTCGATCTGTTCAATGATGCCGTCACCTTTTTCCAGCTCGGCCCGGGCGAAGTTTTCTGAGTGACAGTCGCCGCAGGCGCTGAGCATGCGGGCGCGCTCTTTGTCGAAACTCTCCGCGGTGAGGCGGGCCACCTGGGCTTGATCGACCACTCCGAGGCGGTCGGTGGGGTTGCCCTGGGGATCGAGCACGCCGAGCGCCTGGAGAATGGTGACGCGGTCGGCCCACCACTGCTCGCTCTCGCCGGGGTAGGGGGCGAGGCCGTTGGTGCGCACCGCGAGGAAGCCCCAGGCCGTGCGCACTTCATGGTCCCCCTTGGGCATGTGGCAGTGCTGGCAGGTGGGAGCGGCGGCGGTTGACGGAAGGGTGCCGTTGCGCTTCATTTCGTGCCGCACGCCGTGTTTGGAGGTGGAGTACATCTCCCACTGCGGGTGGTCGAAACCCATGTGGCAAGTGGCGCAGGCTTCCGGCTCGCGCGCCTCTTTCAGAGAAAAAGTGTGGCGCGTGTGGCAGGCGTCGCAGGAGGCGTGGCCGAAGGTGGAGCCCTCCGCCTTCAGTTTGGTGATCTCCTCTTTGCTCTTCAGGCCGAGTTTGTGGCAGCCGCCACACCCTTTCATGCCGTCGATCAGCTCCATCGGCTTCCAGTGGGTGGTGGGCATCGCTTTCAGGGCCGCCCAGGCGAAGGCGTGCTTGCCGCGGGAGAACTGCTCGAATTGGTCCTCGTGACAATCGCCGCAGGTCTCGGCGGTGATGGTTTCGATCTTGGCGACATCGTCGGCCGACTTGTGATCACCGAGGTGGCAGGAGGAGCAATCCACCCCCTCTTCGTGGTGGCGACTCAATTCCCAGTCGGCGACGATATTGGGGGTGACATCGCGGTGACACTTGATACAGGCCGCGCCTTCTTCGTCGGCGGCCGTGGCGCCGGGCGGGAGGAGCAGCCCGGCGCCGATCGCGCCGAGAAACGCGACCAGTGCGAGTTTGCTTGCCCCGAAAACCGATTCCACCGGCCGTTGCCGGCCGCCCGTCCACCATCCATCCAGGCTGAACATGGTTCTTCTCCAGGTCGGGCGCAGGTGAACGCCACCCGGCGCCGCTCGATTCCGCTGGAGACCGCGAACGCATGAAAAGCGCGGCCGCCGAGCGGGTCCACAGAGTTCGCCTGCGCCGCGCCGCTCACGGCGAGTGCCTTGTCGCGTCGGCAGCAAGCATCTACCCGCGTCTCGCGGCGAATTGAGGATAGATCCATCCGGAATCAGTCTCAACTCTTCAGTCGAGAATTTTGTCCGATTCCGCGCCACGCGACCGGTTGGGTCGCATAGGCTATTTTCATCGTTGCCGTTCGCCGCCCGGGCGTCCTTCGGGGACCCGGGTCCACCGCGCGTTTGCGCCAACCCGGATCTTGCTGGCCCATGTCTGAATCCAAGTTGTCCCGTCCCATTGCCGTGACTGCCGCCGAGGCGCCGATCCGCACGCGTCCTACCGCTTATCCCGAGCCGTTTGCCGCGCGCCTGGCGGGGCGTACCAAGCACCCCCTGGGCGATCTTTTTGGGCTCACCAACTTTGGGGTTAATCTGACCCGTCTTGCTCCCGGGGCGATCTCGGCTCTGCGTCATTGGCATGCGGCGCAGGACGAGTTTGTCTACATCCTCAAGGGGCACCCCACCCTGGTCACCGACGAGGGGCGCACGCGGCTCGCTCCGGGGGTCTGCGCCGGCTTTCCCGCTGGTCTCGCCAACGGTCACCATCTGCTCAATGAAACCAGTGAGGAGGTGCTCTTTCTGGAGATCGGCGATCGTACGGCCGGCGATCAGGGCAGTTATCCCGATGACGATCTGGAGGCCAGGCTGGTGGATGGAAAATGGCGGTTTTTTCACAAGGACGGCACGCCCTATTGAGCGCCGCGGCGGCGGGGAATTGGGACGGGGGGGAAGCTAAGAGCCCGGCGCGCATTGTCTTTAGGTCGCCCCGCACGCGTCCCTGCTGTGCGATCTCCGCGTTGCTCTGTCCCTGCCAGGCAACCAGCCTTGCTGCGGACTCAGCGCCTTGATTTTGAAGCAGGTCCGAACACGGGGCTCGAACGCCGATGCGCGACAGGATCCTCGCACCTTTTTCGATGCGGATGCCGCGGGCGATCCCGGGGTAGAGGGCGGCGCGGCCGCTACCCCCCCACATACCCCAGCGACTCCAGGATTTTGCGTTCGCGGTTGCTGAGTACGGCGGCGTTGGCGCTGGGCCGCAGGGAGCGGGCG
>JALXCG010000021.1 GCA_026991065.1 Gemmatimonadota bacterium
GACCGTGATCGAATGGCCGTCGGTGATCACCTCGACGTGGCCGGTTGTTGCCCGCCGGTATGCAGCGCGCGGATCGATCGAGTCGGAGCGAAAAACCTGACTGCCGGCCGCTTGCAGGGTGGAGATCACGTCGGCCCGTGGCAACGCGCACTCCACCTGGCTGGCGTCGATCGGTACCAGGGCGACCTCGGCTTTGATGGTGTTCGCCCAGGTCCAGTCGGTTGCATCGCCGGACCCATGGTGACCGACCTTGAGTACGGTGGCGTTCAGCCCCCCCGCCCAGCGTGACTCCACTTGCTGCGCCAGGGGCGTTTCCGCGTCTCCGGTGTAGATGAAGCGAACATCGCCATATTCCAGGCGCAGCACCATCGAGGAGTTGTTCTCGTTCTGCCCATAGTCGCTCCCCAGGGAGAAGGGGTTGCCGGCGTTGAGCACCATCACGTTGAGCGCCGGGTCGACATCGATCAGGTCGCCCGTCTCCGGCTCCAGCAGCTCCGCGCCCGCGCCCAGCGCCTTTCCGCGGATGCGGCTGTAGGTCCAGTCGTAGCCGGTCGCATGGGGCACCGAGAGATAAACACTGCCGACGTCGTACTGATTAGCGATGGTCTCCTCGAACCCGGTGATGTGGTCGGCATGGAGATGGGTGAGCACCAGGTCGTCGATCAGGTGCCCCTCCGGAGTGGAAGTGGTCAGATGCGCATCGAGAAAAGCCCGCAGCGAAACCTGATTGTCGCCGCTGCCGGTATCGATCAGGAGGCGGCGCCCGGAGGGCATCTCGATCAGGTGGGCGTCGCCCCAACCGACGTCGATCATGGTCGCGTGCATGTAGGATGGCTCGGCGGGCGGAGGAGTGCCGGCAATGGCGAAGCGACCGGATATGTAGCGGCGCTCGTTGCCCTGCTCATCCTTGAGATAGAGGACAATGTCGAGCGAGTCGCGCACACCCGCCGGCCAGCCAAGAACGGCAACGCTGCCGGCGGTATCCGCGGGGGTGGACTCCGGTGGCCAGAGGAACAGGGAGGGATAGAGCGAATCGGGGAGACTCACCTCGATCCGCGCGGTCCCGGCGGTGGAGGTGTGCCATTCCACATGATCGCCGGCAAAGATGAGCGGAGCGGGGCTGGGTGATGGCCCGGGGGGTAGAGGGCTGTCGCCCGGGGAAAAGGGGTTGTCTTCAGTCTGCCCACATGCGGCCAGGAAAAGCGGCACGAGCAGGAAAACGCGACAAAGTTTCGCGCCGATGCGCGAATGACGTGGATGGTTGTGGGAGTCGACGCTAAACTTCACGTTCCCTCTATTTGCTGATCGTTCAAGAAAGGCCTGCAGCGTGCTGCACACTACCGCGATTCGGTCGCGATTTCTGCGTTGGGTGATGCCCCTGGCAATCACCGCTCTCACCATGCCCGCCCAGGCCACGCGCCAGCACACCGGCGCGCGTGACGATGTCCTGCGGGTACATCTGCTTTATACCAATGATATGCACGGCTACCTCGCAAAGCGAGAAGCGGGTTTCATGAACCCCGAATTCCCGCCGACGCTGGGGGGAGCCGCGTCGGCCGCCGCCTACATCAAGCGCATCCGCGACGAGGCCGCGGCCGCCGGAGAGGGCTGCCTGCTCCTCGACGCCGGCGACCTTTTCCAGGGAACCCGGCTGGGCGAAGAGACCCAAGGGGGAGCCGTGGTCGAATGGATGAACCGCATGGGCTATGACGCCATGGTCCTCGGTAACCACGACTTCGACCTCGGCTGGAAGAACGCCCGCCGCCTGGCGACGATGTGCGATTTCCCCGCCCTCGGCGCCAATGTGGTGATCGAAGAGAACGGCAGACGGGTGGATTGGGTCAAACCCTACACCATGGTTGAAACCGCCGGGGTGCGTTTTGGCATTCTCGGTCTGGTCACGCTCGACACCAAGACCATGGTCGGCAAAGAGCAGTTGGCGGGGGTGGATTTCCGCCCGGTCGACGAGACCGCCCGGGAGTTCGTGCCGGAACTGCAGCGTGCGGGCGCTGACGTGGTGATGGTGCTGGGCCACATGGGCGTGCCGCCGGGATTCGAGAAGCGGATGGAGGCGGTCGAGAAGAAGATCGCGCTGCCGCCGGAAGAGCGGCGCAAGGGCCTCAACGCCCAGGAGTTCGTTCACGCGGTTCCGGGAGTGGATGTTCTGGTCGGCGGGCATATCCACTGGGGTTTGCGCAAGCCGTACGAAGACCCGGTTACCCATTCGGTCTGTTTCCAGACCTACGCCCGCCTCTCCGGCGTGGGCCACATGATCCTGCTGATCGACAAGAAGACCCACACTTTCGCCGGCTGGGAACAGGCGCACTCAGACGGCACCGAGGTCACGCTCTTCACCGATTATGTTTGGCCCGATCCCGAGCATGAAAAGGAGATTGATGCCGAGGTCAGCCGGGCCGAAGCGGGAATGGACGAGGTGATCTGCATGCTCAAGGTCAACCTGGGGCGGGGGCAGGCGGAGCACATTCTCGGCCAGGTCGTCTCCGATGCTTTTCGCGCCAGCGCCAACGCCGATGTTGCCTTCAGCAATCGCGGCGGCATCCGCCGGGAGCTGCGCCGCGGGGCGGTCACGCCACGCGATCTCTACGAGGTGCTCCCCTTCAACAACGAGTTGGAACTCTACACCGTCTCCGGCGAGGTTCTGCGTCAGATCCTGGAGACCGGTGTCAGCGGCAATCGGCACGATCTGGAACTCTCCGGCGCCCACCTGGTGGTAGACCAGGCGCGTCCCAACGGCGAGAAGCTGGTGAAGATCGAAGTGGGGGGCGAACCGCTGGATCCGGAGCGTCAGTACCGGGTGGTCACCACTTCCTACCTGGCCCAGGGGTCGATCGGCTGGGATATTCTCACCGAATATCCGGCCGAGCCGGTCGGCATGAACGACCTGGAAGCCGCGGTGCGCTATTTCCGCGCCAACAACCCGATGGTCCGCAAGTTCGTGCCGCGGATCGAGCGCCTGCACGACTCCTGATCCGGTTTCCGTGCCGGTCACGGCATGGGGAAGTAATGAAAAAGAGCCCGCTTTCCGACGAGGAGAGCGGGCTCTTTGCAAAAGCCGGTGCGGCTGATGAGACAGCCGCCAAGGCGTGACTACTTCTGTGCGTGACTCGCCTTGAGGGCGGACCAGCTCATCTCCTGGACCGCTGTTTCGACGGAGCAAGCAAGGTTTAGGTCGCTGCCGTCAGGCGCGTCCACCTGGATGTCATCGATCCAGATAATGTCACCGGGGTTGCTGTAAAGACGAGCCTCGATCACCAGCCCTTTGTGGTCGGCGGGGACTTCCCAACTCCACTCCAGGTAGCTCCAGCCATCGCCGGCGCTGTAATCGTTGTTGCCGCCCGCGGAGCCGTTGTAGCCCATGATGTCGCCGGCAATGTCGTCGTTCCAGTGGCCCCAGATGCGACCGCTCGGCGCGGCTCCGGGAGTCATGTCGTAGCACCAGAAGCCGGCCGTCACCACGTCGCCCGGGTTCAGATTGTCTACCGTTGCCACATAGACACTGGGCGTTGGGCTCTCATTGTTCCGCTCCAGCTTGAGCGCGGTGGCTCCCGCGTGGACCTGTTCGCTGTCCAGGCTGGAAGTGATGGCGGTGTCGTCAGGGTAGGTGGCCAGGACCAGCGAATCCGGGCTTTCCCAACCGCACGAATCGGTCGCAGCGCTGGCGGCGCCAGCGGCAATCATCAGCATACTTGCGCATACGAGTGGCGTTCTCATGCCTTTCTCTCCTCATGGATTACCGGGCCACCCCATTGCGGCGGGCAGGTAATTCGATGTATCGCCGGCAAACCGGCCCGAGTAACGGATCCCGTGGCCCCCGGCTATGCGGGCGCCCGCCAGAAGAGAGTAAAGCAAACGCAAGGCAAAGGAAAGCGGATCAAGGCCGGCGCGGCGGGTTGACCCGACTCGCCGGATCGGGGACGATGTTGCTCATGTACGCCATTGTCATCGGCGCCGGCGAAGTCGGCTTCAGCGTTGCCCAGCGGCTCTCGGAAGAGGAGCACGACGTGGTCGTGATCGATTCCGCGGATGAGCGCCTGGAGCGCTGCCGGGATCTGCTCGATGTAGCCACCGTCACCGGCTCGGGATCGCACGAACGCATCTTGCGTCAGGCCGAGGTGGATCGCGCCGATCTGTTGATCGCGGTGACCGATATCGACGAGGTCAACATCGTCGCCTGCATGATCGCCAGGAAACTCGGGGTCAAGCGCCGCATTGCGCGAGTCACCCAGGTGGAGGAGGAAGGGGGACTGGACCGCGTCACGGCGGAAGACCTGGGAGTCACCCAACTGATCAACCCCAACAAGGAGACCGTGCGGGATATCCGCAACCTCCTCCGCCACTATGCCGCCAACGAGGTGGTCGAATACGCCGGCGGCAAGCTCACACTGGTTCGGGTGCCGGTGCGCCAGGGCGCGGCGCTGGCGGGCAAGAAGCTGTGCGAAATCGACCACGGTGAAACGGACCGCTCCTTCTCCCTGGTCTCGATTCAGCGCGGGGAACAGACCATCATTCCCCACGGCGAAGACCGCATCGAGAGCGGCGATCAGATCTCCTGCATCTGTCGCAGCGAGGCGATCAACGATGTCATCTACCTGGCCGGTCAACGGACCGAATCGATTCAGCGGGTGATGATCGTCGGCGGCGGCGATCTGGGGCGCAACCTGGCGCATCGTCTGGAGGAGGATGGAATCGACGTGACCCTGCTGGAGCAGGATCGCACCGTCTGCCTGCGCCTGAACGAGGAACTGGAGCACACCCTGGTCCTGCAGGGCGATGGGACCGACACGCAGCTTCTGAAGAGCGAGGGAGTGGGCGAGATGGACGCCTTCATCGCCCTGACTCCGAGTGAAGAGAACAACATCCTCTCGGCGCTGATGGCGCGTCACTCCGGCTGCCGCAAGGTGGTCACCCTGATCCGGCGGCCCGACTACGTTTCGCTGATGCCTTCCATCGGGCTCCACGCGGCGGTCTCCAAGCGCCTGTCAACGGTTGGTGGGATCCTCCGCTCAGTTCGCCGCGACACGATCGTCTCGGTGACTCTGTTCAAGGACTCCGATGCGGAATCGGTCGAAGTTCGTGCCACCCAGGGCGCCTGCATGGTCGGGCGGGCCCTGAGCCGCCCCAACAAGTTCCCGCGCAATGCCCTGATCGGCGCGGTGGTGCGCGGCCCCGAGGGACGGGAGAGGGTTGAATTGGCGTCCGGCAACACCATCATCGAGCCCGGCGACCGGGTCGTCGTTTTCGGCCTGAAAGAGGCGGTACGGCGCGCGGAGGCACTGCTTGGGTAACGATTCTCTTTTCATCGCTACTGCGGCGCTCACGCGCGCCCACTCCACGGCATAGCATGCGCCTGCCCAGCATACTCCACCTCATCGGCGCCCTCCTGGTGGCGCTCGCCATCGGCATGTTGCCGGCGGCCCTGGTCAGTGCCGTGACCGGCGACGGCATGGGGCTTCATTGGGCAAGTTCCATCCTGCTCACCCTGTTTTCCGGTTTCGGCCTCTTTTTTGCCACCGTCTCATCGCGCAGCGACCGCCTGCAGATCGAAACCACCGATGCCCTGGCAGTACTCGGCCGCTCATTGCGGCGCCTGCAATTCCGCGACCACCCGGCGCAGGTCACCATCGGTCAGGCGCTCAAGCGGGTGATCGGCCTGCTGCGCCTGGTCACCGACCCGGAAGATGAGCTGCGCCGCAGCGAGGCCTTCGCCGTGGTTTCTCTGGGCTGGGTTGCGATGTCGGTCTTCGGCGCCATCCCCTTCCTCCTCACCGCCACGATCCCCTCCACGACCGACGCCTTCTTCGAGACGATGAGCGGATTCACCACGACCGGAGCTTCCATCCTGCGGGAGATCGAAGCGCTGCCGCCATCGATCCTCTTCTGGCGCAGCTTCACCCACTGGATCGGCGGCATGGGAATCATCGTTCTCTCGCTGGCGATTCTCCCCTTTCTCGGAGTGGGGGGAATGCAGCTCTTTCGCGCCGAGGTTCCCGGTCCGACGCCGGACCGGCTGCAGCCGCGCATCAAGGAGACCGCCAAGCTGCTCTGGGGCGTCTATTTCGCCCTGACCTTTCTGCAGATCGTGCTCCTGATGGTGGCGGATATGCCCTGGCTGGACGCTTGCTGCCACGCCTTCGGCACGCTCGGGACCGGGGGGTTCAGTACCAAGAACGCCTCGATCGGGGCCTACCCGAGCTATGCAATTCAGTGGATCATCATTGTTTTCATGTTCCTGGCCGGGGCCAACTTCACCCTCCATTTCCAGGCGATTCGCGGGCGTACTTGGCGCGAACATTGGCGTGATTTCGAATTCCGCATCTATGCGTTGATCACGCTCCTCGCCATCGTGGTGACGACCCTGGTCCTGCTCTGGGACGACCCCCTCTCCGAGCCCCTGCAGGCGCTGACGGCATCGGCCTTTACCGTGATCTCTCTCAGCACTTCCACCGGCTATGCAACGGTGGACTACCAGATCTGGCCGGTTGCTCTTCACGCCTTGCTGCTGATCCTCATGTTCGTCGGCGGTTGCGCCGGATCCACCGGAGGTGGATTCAAGACGGTGCGCGCCATCCTGATGGTGCGTTTTACGCGGATCGAGCTGCGCCGCTTGCTGCATCCCCGCGCAATCATCAATGTGCGCTACGGCAACCGCCGAGTTCCGGACGCAGTGATTCAGAATGTTCTGGGGTTCTTTCTGCTCTACATCTCTGTTCTGGCCCTGGGCACGCTGCTGCTGACTCTTTTTGATATCGATCTGGTCACGGCCGGCTCCGCCAGCCTGGCGTGCCTGAGCAACATCGGCCCCGGGCTCGCCGACGTCGGCCCCACGGCCAACTACGCCTGGATGCCGGGCGCGGCCAAATGGATCCTCTCGCTGTGGATGCTGCTCGGGCGGCTGGAGATCTACACCGTCTTGATTCTCTTCGCGCCGGAGCTGTGGAAGCGCTGATGGTCGAGCAGCACCTCATCGCGGATCACCCGCACCTCGACCGGATCACCGGGCTCCAGCACCTCGCCCGGCGCCACGGTGACCAGACCATGCGCGCGCGCCAGGGTGGCGAGTACGCTTGAACCCTGCGCCCCGGCCGGACGCACCCGCCACTGGTCACCCTCTCGCGCAAGCTCCACCCGGATCCAGGTCAAGCGCTTCGGCGCGCCGGCGATGCGGGCCGCGGCCCGGGCCTGCAACCACTGGCGGCCCGCGCCCTCCAGCCCCCGCATCCAGCGGATCGCCGGGCGCACGTACTGCTCGAAGATCACCAGGCTGGAAACCGGGTTTCCCGGCAAGCCAAAGACCGGCTTGCCCGCGGCGACGCCAAAATAGAGCGGTTTGCCCGGTTTCTGCTTGACCCGCCAGAAGACCCGTTCGACTCCCGCGGCGGCAAAGGCATCGCCGACAAAATCGCGGTCACCGACCGACACACCGGCGGAAGTCACCAGGCAGTCCGCCTCATCCAGCCCGCGGCGCACCGCATCGAGGGTGGCGCCCGGTTCATCCCGGGCGATGCCGAGATCGACCGGGATTCCCCCGGCTTCGTGAATCGCCGCACAGAGCGCCGGTCCATTGCTGTTGCGGATGCATCCCGTTCCCGGCTCCTGCTCCATCGGAACCAGTTCGTTGCCGGTGGCAAGAACCGCGACGCGCGGCCGCCGATAGACCGCCACCCGGGAGCAGCCGGCGGAGGCAAGCAGCCCAATGGCCGCCGAACCGATCAGCGCACCGGGCGCCAGGACCGCGGCGCCGGGCGTCAGATCCTCGCCCTGCTGCCGCACATGCTGCCCCAGTTTCGCCGGCCCCTGGATGACGACCCCATCCGCGCCATCGGCGGCGGTGACCTCCACCATCACAACGCTGTCGGCTCCCTGCGGCAGCGGCGCGCCGGTCATGATGCGGGCGGCTTCGCCCTTCGCCAGGGGCGCCGCCGGCAGGTCACCCGCCATGATCTCCTGGGTGACCCGCAAACGGGTACGCTCTCTGCCCGCAAGGTCGGCCGCGCGCACTGCATAGCCATCCATGGCGGAGCAGGAGAGCGGCGGCACCAATGCCCGCGCCCGGGCCGCGCGCGCCAGGACCAGCCCCCGGGCGGCCGCCAGCGAAATCTCTTCGATCGGCATTCGCGGTGTCGCCGCCGCCACCAGGCGCCGGGCTTCATCCACTTCGAGCATCTTTCCGCTCATCGCTCTCTTCTCCATTCACCGGAGCGACCACCCGCTTTTCGCAACAAGTGAGTCTGCTCGATCCGCATGCCGCGATCCACCGCTTTGAGCATGTCATAAAGGGTCAACAGGGCCACCGAAACAGCGGTCATCGCTTCCATCTCGATGCCGGTTCTGGCGGTGGTGCGAGCCGCCGCGCGCACCCAGATGCCCGGGCCGCTCCAGGGGGCCAGTGGGTGGGCAGAAAAGAGATCCTCCCCGTCCGGCGCAGCAACTGCCTCGGGAGCGGCCGCCGAATCGCCGCCGACCACCCGGAACTCCACTTCCACGCTGTCGATCGGGATGCCGTGGCAGAGCGGAATCAGCTCCCAGGTGCGCTTGGCCGCGCTGATGCCGGCGATCCGCGCGACCGCCAGAACGTCGCCCTTGGCGGCCCGGTTCTCCCGCACGCGGGAGACTGTTTCCGGGGCCATGGCGATGCGCCCTTCGGCTAGGGCATAGCGGCGCGTCACCGCTTTTTCACCCACGTCGACCATGTGCGCGGCGCCGCTGCCGCTGACATGGGTCAAGCGCGGCGCGGGATCGGGTTTGCGACCAACCATGAAGAGAACTCCTGGGCAAGCGACGAGTCGAAGGTGGCGGTTTGAGGGGTGTCGTGCTGCGAATCCAGAGTATTCTTGCTGATCGCCGGTCAGGCTGCAACAAACGGGCCGCGGGCGCCGCTACCCGACAGCTTCCGCGCACGGTTTCCGGAGGCTCTTCCGAGCGGGGCGCCGGCTTGGCCGGCGGAAGCGGGTTTGAGAGGATTTGCGATGCGCATTTTGGCGATCCACACGGTCTACCGCCGCCTCGGTGGGGCTGAATTCTATATTCTGCGCCTGGCCGAAGCGCTGGAGGAACTTGGGCACGAAGTGCTTGTGGCCTATCCGGAAGACGATGCCGAGCCCTATCGGCATCCGGGACGAACCGAACTGACCCTGCCCCGCGCGCGGGGGCGAGGCACCAGCCGGCGGGCTCTGGAGGAGCTGAATTCGATCATCGATCGACACCAACCCGAC
>JALXCG010000022.1 GCA_026991065.1 Gemmatimonadota bacterium
CCACAGCACCACCCCCTCGGAGCGCTCCCCGTGTGACGCCAGCGTCCGGGCATAGACGAAGGGCATCGCCGACTCCACGCCCTCCACTTCCTCAACCTGGCGGACCACTGCGTCCGCGTCCGCAATCCCTTCGAAACGCTGAAACACAATCACATGCGGAGCCCCGCCCAGAATCTTCTCCCGCACCTCGGTCTGAAAACCATTGAGCACCGACAGAATCACGATCAGCGCCCACACCCCCACCACCACGCCGCCCACGGCGATCATGCTGATCACATTGATCATGCTGGCGCGCTGGCGGCTCATCAGCATCCGCAGCGCGAGCCGGATCTCATTGGTCAGTGGCACGGATCCCCCTGCCCGCCTCCCGGCTCCTCCCCTTCGACCTCTCCGCCTTCGGGGCGCATCGCCGGAAAAAGCACCACATCGCGAATCGAATGCTGATCGGTCAAGAGCATCACCAGCCGATCCACGCCGATCCCGAGTCCCCCCGTGGGCGGCATCCCATGCTCCACCGCGCGCAGAAAATCCTCATCCACCGGGTGTGCCTCATCATCTCCCGCCGCCCGCGCCGCCGCCTGCTCCTCCAGCCGCGCCCGCTGCTCCAGCGGATCGTTCAACTCCGAAAAAGCATTGGCGAACTCCGTCCCGCGAATGAACAACTCAAAGCGCTCCACCCGCGCGCCGCGTCCCTCGCCGCCCCCGCCCCGCTTGCGCTTGGCCAGCGGCGACATCTCCACCGGATAGTCCAGCAGAAAAACCGGCCCGCTCAGATGCGGCTCCACCACCTCGCGCAGCAACATATCCAGCAACCTCGTGCGCGGCTCATCCTCATCCACCGATTCCACGCCATGCCGGTCGCAGGCCGCCAGAATCTCCGCATTCGACGCATCCAGGTCGATCCCCGCATAACGCTGCAGCGCCGCGTCCATCGTCAACCGCTCAAAAGGCGGCGTGAGATCCACATCCTCCCCGGCGTAGCGCACCCGCGTGCCCCCGGTCAGCGCCCGTGCCAGCCCGGCGAAGATCTCCTCCGTCAGCCGCATCATATCCTCATAGTCACCATAGGCCTGGTAACACTCCAGCGCCGTAAACTCGGGATTGTGCGTGCGATCCATCCCCTCGTTGCGAAAATTCTTGGCGATCTCATAGACCCGATCGAAGCCGCCCACAATCAACCGTTTCAGATAAAGCTCATCGGCGATACGCAGAAAGAGGCGCCGATTCAGCGCATTGTGGTGCGTCACAAACGGCCGTGCCGCCGCCCCCCCATAGAGCGGTTGCAGCGCCGGCGTCTCCACCTCAAGGAAGCCCTGCTCGTCGAGAATCCGCCGCAGCCCGGCCAAAACCTGCGCCCGGCGCCGAAACACCTCCCGCACCTCCGGGTGAATCACCAGATCCACGTAGCGGCGCCGATAGCGCATCTCCTTGTCGGTGACCTCGTCGAAAACCTCGGCCTGGTCGGTCTCCGCCCCCATCCCCTTGCGCTTCACCACCGGCATCGGCCGGATCGCCTTGGCCAGCACCTCCAGCCGCCGCACCTCCAGCGTCTGATGCCCGGTGCGGGTGCGAAAGAGCGTCCCCTCCACCCCGATGATGTCGCTCAGATCGAGCAACTTCACCACGCCAAACGCATCCCCCAGATTGTCCTTGCGCACATAGAGCTGAATCGACCCGCTGCTGTCCAGAATGTTGGCGAACCCGGCCTTGCCCTGAATCCGCTTGGCCATCAACCGCCCGGCCAGGCGCACCGTCTCTCCGGAAGCCGCCAACTCCTCGAAATCGGCCAGAGCCGCGGCGGCCGTATGGGTCACCGCAAAAGTGTGTGGATAGGGGTCGATCCCCTGCTCGCGCATCCGCTCCAGTTTCTCAATTCGCTGCTGAATCAAACGATCTTGCATAAATCCCATCTTTCGCCGCCACGCCGGCCCGGCCCCGCTCGCGCTCAGGCGGACTGGGTCTTGGAAAGCAGATAAGCCCGCACAAACGGATCGAGCGCCCCATCCAGGACCGCCGGCACATTGCCGGTCTCATACCCGGTGCGGTGATCCTTCACCATCGAATAGGGGTGCAGTACATAGGAGCGAATCTGATTGCCCCACGCGATCTCGGTCTTCGAGTCCTCCAGCGCCTGCCGCTTCTTCGCCTCCTCCTCCTGGTGCCGCTGATAGATGCGCGCCGCCAGAATCTTCAGCGCCGACTCGCGATTGCGCAACTGCGACCGCTCAGTCTGGCAGGTCACCACAATCCCGGTCGGCAGGTGGGTCATGCGCACCGCCGACGAGGTCTTGTTCACATGCTGCCCCCCCGCGCCCGAGGCCCGGTAGGTATCGACCCGCAGATCCGAATCCTGAATGTCGACCTTGATGTCACCCTCGACCTCGGGATACGCAAAAACCGAAGCAAACGAAGTCTGCCGCCGCGCCGAGGAGTCAAACGGACTGATCCGCACCAGCCGGTGCACCCCGCACTCCGCCCGCAGATACCCGAATACGTTCCGCCCCTTCACCTGAATCGTCACACTCTTGATCCCGGCCTCTTCACCCGGCTGCAGATCAAGCAGATCCGCCTGCCAGCCGCGCCGATCGAACCAACGCATATACATGCGCATCAGCATCTGCGCCCAATCGTCGGCATCCGTCCCGCCGGCCCCGGAATTGATCGTAAACACGCCGTTGCGATGATCATCCGGCCCATCGAGCAGGCTCTCCACCTCGAACGCCTCGATGCGCGGCACCAGCGCCTCGA
>JALXCG010000023.1 GCA_026991065.1 Gemmatimonadota bacterium
CGTGATCACTTCTCTGGCGTGGGTGTTGCCGATGAAAAGAACGTCCGGCTCCTCTCCCTCCTCCTGGTCCGGCTGGTCACTGATCTTCATCGCCCATATGTAGCGGTCCTCTCCTTTGTTGAGGGTTTCCCAGGTGGGACCGAGGTTGTGGAGACGGGTGATCTCGGGATATTCGGTCGCGACTTGCTGCAGTTCAGCCAGCATCTCGTCGTAGGTGTGATAGGCGCCCATTTCACCGTCGGCATTGACCTCGCGATCGAAATAGGCCTGCAAATCATCGATCAGGGTGATTCCTTCATAACCGAGCCCCTCCAAGTAGCTGAGCTGCGCCGGCGTGACCAGGATGTCGACATCTCCGCCGACCAACGGGTGCTCGGTGGCGAAATCCACGCCCAGCTCGCGGAGTTGGCGGACTTGGGTTTCATGAAGGGCGACCAGCCGAACCAGTTGCGTCGGAGTCGTCGACTCCGGAACGAGAGACGCGGGTTGCACGGCCGTGGCGGCAGCGGTAGCGGTAGCAGGAAAAGCTGGCAATAATGCACAAGTGGAGAGAGCCAGGATCCGGGGGAGATGCTTCATGGGGACTCCAATTGGGGAGGGAAAGCGAGTGACCGCGTTTCCCCGGCAGCGGAGAAACAGAAGAGCGGGAAATCGTTGGCAAGGTCCGCGAGAGGATGATCACGGAGCCCGGCAGCCAGGCTCCGCGGGGATCTCCGCGCGACACGCTCCTAAGGTATAACGCCAAATCCTGCCGGCAACCCAACTCTTGGCCCCGATGAGCCGCCCCCGCTCACCCCTGCCGGTAAAGAGTCACCACGCAGGCGCCGCCGAGCCCGAGATTGTGCTGCAGGGCGACCCGCGCGCCGTCCACCTGACGCTTCTCCGCCTGCCCGCGCAGTTGCCACACCAGTTCGGCGCACTGCGCCAGCCCGGTCGCGCCCAACGGATGCCCCTTGGAGAGCAGTCCGCCGGAGGGGTTGGTGACACAACGCCCGCCATAGGTGTTGTCACCATCCAGGATGAACCGTTCGGCCTCCCCTTCCGGGCAGAGTCCGAGCGCCTCGTAACTGATCAACTCGTTGCTGGTGAAACAGTCGTGCAGTTCAACCACATCCAGCTCTTCGGGACCGATCGCCGCCTCCTCATAAACCGCCTGAGCCGCGGCCTTCGCCATGTCATAGCCGACCATGCGAATCATGCTGGGCGGGTCCGCGAAGGAGGACTCAAAGTCGGTGGTCATCGCCTGCGCCGCGATCTGTATCGGCTGCGCCAGGCCGCTTCGCTTGGCGAACTCCCCGGAGCAAACCACCGCGGCGGCCGCCCCGCAGGTCGGCGGGCAGCACTGGTAACGGGTCAATGGATCGAAGATCATCGGCGCCGCCATGATCTCTTCGACCGTGAGTGGCTGGTTGAAAATCGCGTGAGGATTGCGTCCGGCGTGTCGCCGGGCCTTCTCCGCGATCCTGGCGAAGGTCTCGCGGCGCGTTCCGTAGCGCCAGCGATACTCACGCCCCGCACCACCAAACATCTGCGCCGCCATCGGTGCCGCGTTGATTCCGGTGCTCTTCTGCATCACCTCGCAATGCGGCTCCATCGGATTGGGGCGATCGGTCCAGGTCGCGCCAATGGCGCCGCGCTGCATCTGCTCGAACCCGAGCGCCAACACGCACTCCGCCTGGCCACCAAGAATCGCCTGCCGCGCCAGATAGAGAGCGGTGGATCCCGTGGCGCAGTTGTTGTTCACGTTGATCACCGGAATCCCGGTCATCTCCACCTCGTACGCCGCGCGCTGGCCGCTGGTGCTCTCGCCGTAGACATAGCCGACATAGAGGGCCTGGATCGCCCGGTAGTCGATGCCGGCGTCACTCAACGCGGCACGCACCGCTTTCGCTGCCATTTGCGGATAGGGCTCGCTCGCCCCCGGCTTGGTGAAGGGGGTCATTCCGACGCCGGCAACGTAACATGCTGAGTCTACTATCACGCTCTCCTCCTTGCTACCGATCCCAAAGCCCCTCAAGAAAGCTCAACCCGCGCGCCAACCGCGGGTCGCCATCCACCTCCAGCCGCCCCTGCATGAACAGGCTCCGCAGAGTTTCGCGGCCCAGGACGATGGCGCCAAGGTCCGCCGCGCTCAGGATCAGAGTGGCCGCCGCGGCGGGAGCGCGCCCCGCGCCGGCGAAGTTTCCCGCTGCCGGAGCATTGGCCGCGCCCTCGCGGTCGCCCTGCCCCCCTTCGGCATTCGCTTGCGGGGGCGCGGACGACAGCGCTTCACTGCTCACCCACCACTCCGTCGCCGGATCGCCGACCCGCAACTGCAACTGGGTCCCCAGCGCCGCCCGGGCAGCGGGATGACGGCGCAAATAATCATCCACACGCGGCATGATCTCGGCCACGCTCGGACCTTCGGACCGCGCTTCGTCCCGGGGGCGCGACCCCTCCTCCGTCGCGACCTCTTCGCCACGCTCCGTTTCGGCCCCCTCCTCGACTGCGGCGCCGGTGCCACCAGCCAAACGCTCCCGGGTTACCTCCAGGACCAACGCAGGATCGATGGTTTGCAGAAACTCCAGCTTCTGCGAAGCCAACACATTGCCCGAGATCTGCAGCTTGCCGCCGAAAAAGAGTTCCTGCGCCTGCACCTCGCCCGCGCACATGCGCATAAAATCAGCGTCATCGAGCGTCAGTCCGCAGGCCGCGTCAGATGCCTCGCCGCAGCGCGCGCTTCCCTCCTTCAAGTCGATCACCCAGCTG
>JALXCG010000024.1 GCA_026991065.1 Gemmatimonadota bacterium
GGCTGACCAAGGTAGTCGACCAGGTTGTCGGCATCGACCCGCTCGTGGGTCGACAGCCCCTCGGCGATCCGGCGCGCCACACCGCGACAGATCGCGCCGATCTGCCGCTCGAGGTTGCGCACTCCGGCTTCGCGGGTGTGGTTCTCGATGATCCCCTGGAGCGCGGCATCGGTGAGTTCGATCTGCTCGGGCTTCAGCCCGTGCGCTTCGATCTGCTTGGGAATGAGGAAGTCCTGGGCGATGCGCATCTTGTCGTGGCGGGTATAGCCGGGGACTTCGATGATCTCCATGCGGTCGCGCAGGGCCGGCGGGACGGTGTCGAGCATGTTGGCGGTGGCAATGAAGAGCACCTTCGAGAGGTCGAATGGCTGGTCCAGATAGTGGTCGGAGAAGGCGTGGTTCTGCTCCGGATCGAGGACCTCGAGAAGTGCCGATGAGGGATCGCCGCGAAAATCGGAACCGAGCTTGTCGATCTCGTCGAGCATGAAGACCGGATTGGCGGTTCCGGTTCGCTTGAGCCCCTGGAGCACGCGCCCCGGCATGGCGCCGATATAGGTGCGGCGGTGACCGCGGATCTCCGCTTCGTCGCGCATGCCGCCCAGGGAAAAACGATAGAATTTGCGTTTCAGCGCGCGGGCGATGGAGCGCCCGAGAGAGGTCTTGCCGACACCGGGCGGGCCGACAAAGCAGAGGATCGGGCCGCGCATATCTTTCTTGAGCTTGCGCACGGCGAGGAATTCGAGGATCCGTTTCTTGACCCGGTCCAGACCGTAATGGTCGCTGTCGAGGATCTCGCGGGCCACGGCGATGTCGAGGCGATCGCGGGAGTATTTCTTCCAGGGCAGATCGAGCAAGACATCCAGATAGGTGCGCGACACGGTGTATTCGGGCGAGCTGGGATGGATTCGGCCAAGCCGATCGAGTTCCTTGTTCGCGGCGGTCTTGACCTCGGCCGGCATGCGTGACTTCTGGACCCGCTCGCGCAGTTCGCGCACCTCTTCGGAGGCATCTTCGCCATCGCCGAGTTCGCGCTGAATCGCCTTGAGTTGTTCGCGGAGAAAGTAGTCGCGCTGGGTCTTGTTGATCTCGCCCTGAACTTCACTCTGAATGCGGTGGCCGATCTCCAGCTTCTGCAACTCCCGGGTAGTGATGACCACGGTGCGCTGCAAGCGGTCCCGCACGTTGGGGGTCTCCAGGATCTCCTGCTTATCCTTGACCGCAACCCCCAGGACCGATGTGAGTGCGTCAGCCAGGTGACCGGGTTCGGTGACCGAAGCGACCATCGCCAAGTGATCGGGAGTGAGGTAGGGGGCGATCTCTCCGATCTGCTCCAGCAACTGCCGCAGGTTGGTGGCCAGCGCGTCGGTCTCGATCGAGTCGTCCGTTTCGTCGTAATAGGTCTCCACCAGGCTCACGCTGAAGGGACCGCTGTCGTCGATTTCGAGGATGCGCGCCCGGGCCATTCCCTGGACGATGATGTTGCGGGTGCCATCCGGCATCTCGAAGACTTTGAGAATGTTGGCGACGGATCCCCAGCGGTAGATGTCTGCCGGGCCGGGATTGTCTTTGCGGCCATCGATCTGCGCGACCACCAGAATCCGCCGCCCCTCCTCCATCGCGTGCTGCACGGCGCGCACCGAACGGTCACGGCCGACCGCCAAGGGAATTACCTGCTGAGGAAAAAGGATGGTATTGCGCAGCGGCACCACCGGCAGTCGCAGGCGGTGGTTGCGGTTTCCCGATTCATCTTCATCGTCGGACGCGGGGGGATCGGCAGAGTCCGAGTCGGCATCCCGGCCGGGGTCGGCGGAGGTGTCGACATCGTCGGCCGGCGGGGACTCCGAATCGGCGCTATCGCTCTCCCCCTCGCCCTCCGGCGCATCCGAAAACAGGTCGTCGACGTCGGCGGCAACCGCGTCGAGCCCCTCTTCCGACTCACTTCGCAGCTTCACGCGAACCGGTTGATCACCATCGAAATCAAGCAGTTGAGAGAGATCCGAAGAGGCGAACGCACCAACAGGGGAACGCCCCTTACCCCGTTTCATCTCTTCCAGGATCAAACGTTGCGCAAGCATGGCCTCCCCCAACGCATCGGCGATTTCGGCGGTCAGAGTCCCGTCCAAATCGTTCTCGTCCAGAGGTTCATTGATATCGTCGGCGTGATCGGTCATGGGAATCCTACGCAGGTTGGCGGCACCCGCCCGGGAGTGGTTGATGAGTGGTGCTGGGTAATGGTACCAGCTAAGCCGCAGCATGCAAGCCATGTGCCAACGATATTCCATGCGGAGTGCTCTGCAAAAAAGGCTGCATCACACGAATTGACAATTGGTTGGCTCCAGAACCCAAGTCCACCGTCGGGGTCGGGTGAAATGCGGCTAAAGAGGAAAGCTGCCAAGATGGCACATCAATGCCATCGTGACACCCGGCTTTTCAAGCACGGCCCGGCAGTTTAGGGAGAGTGGCGAATCAACGCGAGACCGAAAATGGTGAGAGTGGAGGGCGAAAGCAGTATCTTTCAGGTTTCGCCGCGATCGACTCTCCCGGGAATCTCCTCATGCCTCTCTTGGCTCGCAAACAGAGCAACTGGACACCGCTTCTTCTGGCGCTTTCGCTCCTCCTCAATCTCTATTTCGTCCTCAGCCATCTGCGGGCAGGTTCATCCGCGGATTCAGATTCGCGGCACGGGGACGAAACCAGTGTTGCGGGGGCTGAGGGCGGCAAGGGCAGCAGGACAGGCTACGCCACCG
>JALXCG010000025.1 GCA_026991065.1 Gemmatimonadota bacterium
ATGTGGCGCCGCTCCATCTCCCGCAGCGTGAGCAGCCGGTCACCACTGAAACCGGCTTCCGCTGCGGCGGCCGTGCCGGCGGCGGCGCTTGTGGAGGTCGCGCCACCGGTTTCGCTTGCGGCGCCCACACCGGCCGCGGCTCGGGCCGGCGGCCCGAGGCCGAGATCGCGCTCCAGGTCCAACTCCGCTCCGCCGGCGAGAATGGTGGCCCGTTCCAGGGTGTTCACCAATTCGCGGACATTGCCGCGCCAGGTCTGCAACTCCAGCCAGCGCCGCGAGCGCGCCGAGAGGTGCCAGGGGCCGCGGCCGGTGCGCCGCGCCAGCGCGCTCAGGAAGCCATCGGCGATCGCGGCGATGTCGTCGATCCGCTCGCGCAGGGGCGGAAGGTGCACGGGAAAGACCGCCAGGCGGTAGTAGAGGTCCTGGCGAAAGCGCCCCTGCGTCACCGCTTCCAGCAGGTCGGTATTGGTCGCCGCAATCACCCGCACATCGACCCGGATCGAGCGGTCGCTGCCGAGCGGCTCAAAGCAGCCCTCCTGCAGAGCGCGCAGCAGCTTGGCCTGAAGATCGATCGGCATCTCCCCGATCTCATCGAGAAAAAGGGTACCGCCATTGGCGGTCTGGAAGCGCCCCAGGCGCTTCTTGGTCGCGCCGCTGAAGGCGCCCTTCACATGGCCGAAGAGTTCACTCTCGATCAGGTTGGCCGGCAGTGCCGCGCAGTTGATCCCCACCAGCGGTTGTTTGGCGCGCGGACTCCAGCCGTGGATCGCATTGGCCAGCACCTCCTTGCCGGTGCCGGTCTCGCCGGTAATGAGCACCGGAGTATCGGTTGCCGCCACCCGGCGCGCGGCTGCCACCACCGCACTCATCGCCGCGCTGCGGCTCGCCTCCATCAGGGCGCACGCTTCCTGGCGACCATCCACGCGTTCGCCCAGCAGCCGGTTCTGCTCGCGCAGTTGCTCGCCGAAGCGGCTCAGCACCGCCGACTGTTCGCCGTAGGTCATGGCCAGCGCCAGCAGCTTGCCGAAGACATCCGCCAACTCCACCACATGCGGCGGATATTCGCCGCAGGTGGTGCGGTCGAAGGTCATGATGCCGATCGGGCCGGCGCTGCCGCGCAGCGGCACCACCATGCAGGAGTGCCCCGCCGGTAGATCGAGCACGCCATCGAACGCATCGCCATCCCCTTCGCGGTGGTCGGACTCCGTAAACGCGCGCGCCGCCGCCCGCTCATCCCGCAGCAAGGCGGCCACACCCGGAAAGCGCGCCAGCGGCAGCCGGTGGGCTTTGACCCGGGGGCTGGCCAGCACCCCGCGCGCCACCCGAATGCGCAGCGCGTCACCACTGAGTTCCATGATCGTCGCCAGGTCGAACGGCACCAGCCGTCCGAGGGTGTCGATCGCTTCTCCGAGTAGTTCGTCGATCTTGTCGACCGAGAGGCTGAGCTGGGTTGCGGCCTCAAGGTCGCGGGTCAGGTCGACGATGCTTTGCGCTGCTGCGGTCATGGCATCGGCTCCAACTCCAGGGTGCCCATCACCTGGAAACGTGAAATCTCGCACTTGCGCCACCATAGCACGATATTTCGCGGTTTCTTGACTCGAAATCCCGCGCCCGCACCCGCCCCGATCATCCAACGCTCGTTCTCTTCTTCCGCTTTTTGCAATCAAGACTAATATGGTATGAATAATGCATTGATTGCAGATGAGAGTTTATCCCTTTTCCCGTTCCAACCCACGACAAGGAAGAATTCCATGCCCTTCTCAACTCCCGCACTGCCCTGGGCCGCCGATGCCCTGGCCCCCTACATCTCCGCCAATACGCTCGGTTTTCACCATGGCAAACACCACGCCGGCTATGTTGCCAAACTGAACGCCGCCGTCGAAGGCACTCCTTACGCCGAAAAGAGCCTTGAAACCCTGATCCGCGAAACTGCCGGTGATGCGACCAAGGGCGCGATCTTCAATAACGCCGCGCAAGCCTGGAATCACGACTTTTTCTGGCGCAGCATGAGCCCGACCGGCGGGGGTGAGCCGCAGGGTGCGTTGCGCCAGAAGATCGAGGCCGCGTTCGGCTCTGTCGAGGGCTTCAAGAAGGAGTTTGCCGCCAAAGCCGGAACCCTCTTCGGTAGCGGTTGGACCTGGCTGGTCGACAACAACGGCACCCTGGAAATCGTTCAGACTGTCAATGCCGGCAACCCGATGACCGTGGGCAAAACCCCACTTCTGACCCTCGATGTTTGGGAACACGCCTACTACCTCGACTATCAGAATCGACGCCCCGATTTTATCCAGGCCTATCTGGATCATCTGGTGAACTGGGATTTTGCCGCGGCGAATCTCCCCACAGACTGAGCGATTCGCTTATGATTGTTATCGTACGCTCCGGCTCCTCATCCTGTTTCCGTTGCAACGGAGTTGGATGAGGGTGTCGGAGAGGAGCCGAACTCCGGCCCTTGGTATCTCGTCCGAGCAGAGCGGGAAACCTCCTTAGTGGAGCGCCGGAGTGTGATCGCCACCCCTATCGGAGCGCCTATGAAGGAAGTAGTTTTCAGCGAATGGCAGGGTCGTCCGCTCGACGAAGTATTGCTCGCGTGCCGCGACCTGGTGGAGAGCCCGGACTATCCCACCGTGGCCCGTTGGCGCGCCGCCGGCGGCAAAGTCGCCGGGCATTTTCAGGTCTACTTCCCGGAAGAGATCGTCCACGCCGCCGGCCTGCTGCCGGTAAAGATGCGCGGCGCGCCGGTGGAACCGACCCGGGCGGACGCCCACTTCGGCTCCTATCTCTGCTCCATTATCAAGACTTCGCTCGAGATCGCGCTGAGTGGCCAGGTGGAACTGGATCTCTTTGTCTCCCATCCCATCTGTGATGCCGCCCGCAATCTGGCGGCGATCTGGGGCCGCAACTTCTCCCATCCGTGCCAGATTCTCTATCTGCCGCAAAACCCCAACTCCGCCGGTAGCGTTGATTATCTGCGCGCCGAATATGCTCGTCTGCTGGAGGTGGTGGAAGAGGTGGCGGGGCGCAGGGTGAGCAGCGATGATCTGCGTGCCTCGATCGCGGTCTTCAATGAAAACCGGTCCCTGCTGCGCGAACTCTACCGCATCAAGCGGGAGACTCCCTGGCTGGTCTCCGCCGAAGATGGCTACGCCCTCACCAGCATCGGCGGCATGATCCCGCGCGAAGAGCACAATGATCTCTTGCGCGCGGTTCTTCCGCAGTTGCGCGCCCGCCAGGCCAAAGCCCAGGATCGCATCCGCGTGGTTTTTGAAGGCGCTTTTTGCGAGCAACCACCGCTTGACCTGGTGCGGGTTCTCGGCCGCACCTGCTACGTGGTGGACGACGATTTCCTGATCGGTCTGCGCTGGCTTACCAGCGATGTGCCGGTGGATGGCGATCCGCTCCGCGCTCTCGCGGACTCCTACATCGAGCGCTCCAGCTACAGTCCGGTGCAGCATGACCTGCGCAAGCCCAAGGAAAAGATGTTGCTGGAACGCGCGCGCGGTGCCGGCGCCGATGCCGTGATCATCGGCGCGGCGAAGATGTGTGAGCCCGGCCTGGAGGAGCAGGTGGCTTACACCCGCGCCCTGGATGAGGAGGGAATCCCCTATTTCGTCACTGAGTTCGAGGAGAACATGACCTCCTTCGATCACCTCGAACTGCAAGTGGAAACCTTTCTCGAAAACCTGCTCTTCGCGTGACGCGAATTCAAGGGGACCCCATGGACCAACATCCCGAATCCAATCCGATCCTCGGCCGTGGCAACAACGACGGCGCCCGTCTTTTCCGGGCGTGGTTCAGTGAACTGTCCGATGTCGCCGCCAACGGCTCACCGGCTGCCTATGTGTTTGTCATGGGCAGCACCAACGAGATTCTCAAGGCGTTCGACCTGCCGGTCGTCTTCCCCGAGATCAACTCGCTGCAAACCGCGGTGCGCCGGGTTGCCTACGAGCACCTGAACGAGGCGGAGGACTACGGCTACTCGCCCGATGTTTGCGGCTATGTCAAGGCCGATGTGGCCACACAACTGCGCGGCGGCCAACACCCCATGGGGCGCATCCCCAAACCGTCGCTGGCCGTGCTCACCAACGCCTGCAACACTTACATCAAGTGGGCCGAGATCTGGGAGCGGATGCACAAGATGCCGGTGTTCACGCTCGATGTTCCCGGCACCCGCGAAGCCGACGGCCAGACCTGGCCCGGCAACCGGCATTTTGCCAATGACCGCAAGTATGTCGAGGTGCAGTTGCGGGAACTGATTCAGCTCTGCGAAGAGGTAACCGGCCGCAAGTTCGACATCGACAAACTGCGTCAAGTGCTGGGCTGGGCCAACGACATGAGCGAAGGCTGGCGTCGCGTTCTGGAACTTAACAAAGCCCGCCCCTCGCTCTTCAATGCCCTCACCGACGGCACCATTTATCTGGGCGTTGCCAACGGTTTTCGCGGCACCGAAGCGGGCAGCCGCTACTTCAAGGAGTTGGTGGAGGAGATGGAGTATCGCGCCGCCCACGGCATCGGCTCCCTCACCGACGAGAAATACCGCCTCTCCTTCGTCGGCGTGCCCTGCTATCCGATCTTCCGTCGCTTCAATGAGCTGTTCACCGATTGGGGCGGCACTTTCGTCAACTCCACCTATCTCTGGTTCGCTTCCGGCGGCACCAACCGCGGTTTCCAGTACGATCTCGCCAGGCCGATCGAAAGCCTGGCCGAAGGGTTGCTGGTCAGCGTTCGCGACGCGATGGACAGCATGTTCCACCAGGACCGCGTGCTCGAAGCGATGATCGACGAGTTCGAATTGGATGGCATCGTCTATCACCCGATCAAGAGTTGTCGCACGGTTTCGACGGGGCTCGCCGACGGTCGTCGCTATCTGGCCGAGAAGCGCGACATTCCGAGTGTCTTCATTGAGTCGGATATGATGGACCGCCGCGTTGTCTCCGAAGCGCAGATGAAGAACCGCGTCGATGCCTTCTTCGAAGGGCTCGCCTCGCGCCGGCAGCAGCAGGCGCGCAGCGCCTGAGCCGTCGGCCACCCGCCTTCCGTCACCTTCCGCCCTCCAAGACAAAAGTGAATTACACTTTCCCGAGAAGGGAGAACTCCCATGGCCCATGCAGCGGGCGTGGACGTTGGTTCCACTCAGACCAAAGCGATCATCATCAACGAAAAGGGCGAGATTGTCAGCCGCGCCCTCACCGACACCGGCGCCAATGTGGTGCACGCGGCGGAGGAAGCTTTCTCCCGTGCCCTCGCCGCGGGCGACATTTTCGAGGAGGAGGTCGAATATGTCGTCGGTACCGGCTATGGCCGTTATCGGGTCACTTTCGGCAACACCCAGGTGACCGAAATCAGTTGCCACGGCCGGGGCGCGGTGCATCTCTTTCCCGGCACCCGGACCGTGGTCGACATGGGCGGGCAGGACACCAAGGCGATCCGGGTCAGTCCGGCCGGCGAGATCATCGACTTCTGCATGAATGACAAATGCGCCGCCGGTACCGGTCGTTTTCTCGGCGCCGCGGCCAGCGCGCTCGATATTCCGCTGGACAATCTTGGAAACACGGCGTTGCGCTCCGACAATCCGGTTCGCATCAGCACCACCTGCACCGTTTTCGCCGAGTCGGAGGTGCTCTCCTGGCTGGGCAAGGGCAAAAAGATCGAAGATATTCTCTGGGGCGTGCACAAGTCGATCGCGACCCGCTCCGCCGGGCTGCTGCGCCGCGTCGGCATTGAGGAGGAGGTCACCTTCACCGGCGGCGTTACCCGCAATGTCGGCATGGTCGAAGCGCTCTCGCAGAAGCTTGGGGTCAAACTCAATATCTGCGAAGACTCCCATTTCATCGGCGCGCTGGGCGCCGCCCTCTTTGCGCTCGACGAGATTCTCGCCCACCGCGCTCCCACCCACGCTGCAGCGGAGGAGCAGTCATGACGATCACTGTTGGCATCGACATCGGCTCCACTTATACCAAAGCGATCCTGCTCGATGAAGAGTTGAAAGTGATCGGCGGCAAGATTCAGAAGACCGGCTTCAAGCTGGCCGAGGTCGCCGGGCAGGTTTTCGACGCCAGTCTGGCCGAGGCGGGGCTCAAGCGGGAGGATGTCGATTATATTGTCACGACCGGCATCGGTCGTCACACCGTTCCCTTCCGCGATGTGGCGGTGACCGATCTGACCGCCAGCGCGCGCGGCGCCGCCCACCTTTTTCCCGATACGCGCACGGTGCTCGATGTTGGTGGACAGACCATGAAGGCCAGCCGCCTGGATGAGTCGGCCAAGGTTCACTCTTTCCGCCTGAACGACAAATGCGCCGCCGGTACCGGCGCCTTCCTGGAGAAGACCGCGCGCTACATGGGTTACTCCACCGAGGAGATCGGTCCGCTCATGGCCACCTCCAAGGAGCCGGTACCGATCTCCGGCGTGTGCGCGGTGTTCGCCGAGTCGGAGGTGATCAACCACCTCTCTCTCGGGACCGCTCCCTGCGACATTATGCAGGGCGCCATCGAGTCGCTGGTGGGGCGCTCGGTACAGTTGATGAAGCGGGTCAAGGCGCGGCCCGGCTACACTTTGGTCGGTGGCATTTTGCGCTTCTCCACCATGGCCGACGCGGTGCGGCGCGAGTTGAAAGCGGAAGTCAACGTGCCCGAAGGAGATACGGTGCAGTCGGTGGCCGCCCTCGGGGCCGCGATTCTGGGGCAGCGGCGCCTGCGCAAACTGCGTGCTGAAAAGGGCGACGGCAAGCGCGCGGAGGCGGCCTGAGTGGCCGCCGCCGATGACGCCTGCGAAGCCGCCGGCTTGCGGGCGGATCCACTCCTGGTCGCGGAAGGTTGGGAGCGCCGCACCATGACCGATCCGCAGCGGGCCCGCGAGCTGGTCGATCAATATCGCGAACTTGGTTTCGATGTTCGACTGGAAAAGCTGCGACCGCAGGATTTTGGCTCCGCTTGCGAAGCCTGCGCGCTCACCGCCTGTCGCTCCTACGTCACGGTGTGGACGCGGCGGGCGGCGCCACGCTCTTGAGACGCGATTACTCCTCCGGCGGTGTGCCGTCGCTCGAAAGGAAGGCCACCATTGCCCGGCGGTAGGCGGTGAAAGCCGCGCGGCCGGCGGGGGTCAGCGAGCAGAGCGTGAGTGGCATCCGGCCGCGGTAGGTCTTTTCGATCTTCACGTAGCCAGCCTGCTCCAGTCTGCTCAGGTGGGTGGACAGATTGCCCTTGGTGAGTCCGGTGAGATTGCGCAGATAGAGAAAATCGGCCTCTTTCAGGAGGTTCAAGGCAGTCACGATCTTGAGCCGCGCCGGCGCGTGGATCAGGCGATCGATGTCGGGGTAGGCGGGGGTGCTCATTCGGTTTCTCCCCGAACCGGATTGTGCACCCGGAAGCGGAGGAAACTCCAGCCTCCTCCCAGCAGCATCGCTCCACCCAGTGCCAGCAGCAGCGGCACCGCGTGGACTGTGGCGGCCCGCATCTCCGGGGCGAGGGAATCCATCCGCGCCACTGTCCACCCGCCAACCAGCAGTGCGACCAGGGCGTAGCCGGCGTAGCGCCAGCGCCTTTGGTTCCACGCCGCCGCGCCCCAGCCGAGGGCGAAGATCAGCGCCACCAGGCCGGCACCCAGCGCGTCGTGGCGCGGCCCCTTCAGCGTCAAACTCCCCCACAGCAGGAGGAAGCCGAGCAGAACCGCGCCGCCCAGCCCGAGCATCATCCGCCGGCCGGTCACCCGGCGCGGGGGAGTGGCGTAGGCGACATAGCCGCCGCGCGGATAGGTGAGACGCTCTTTCAGCCGGCGCAGGAGGATGACTCCCGCGCTGAACCACAAGGGCAGAAAGAGCGCCTGGGCCACGAAGAGCCAATCTCCGCCGCCCCAGGCCGTCCGGAGGCTGAGCAAGCCATAGAGCAGCAATCCGAGGCCGATGTAGAGATCGGGAATCCCATCCGCCGTCCAGTAGCGGCGCACTTCGTGTTGCGTATCTTCGATCAGGTGAGTCATGGGCCGTCTCCAGCAAACTAGTTTGAAATGCAAACCTAAGGAGAAGCTAAACGACCGCGAGGGGGCTGTCAAGACGCAAACTGGTTTGAAACGACAACCAAAGGTGTGCAGCACAACCCGGGTGGGCGGAGGTGCCGTGCGAAACGCGGCGTTGGAGCGGCGGCGGGGACGCCGGTGCGAGTCGAGACGTCAGCCTGGCCGGTGCGAATCAGTCCAGCGGGATGCGGATCTTCTGTCCGGGATAGATGAGATTCGGATCCTTGATCACTTCGCGGTTGGCTTCGAAAATCTGGGGGTATTTCATGGCGTTGCCGAGGAACCGTTTGGCGATCGCTCCCAGCGTGTCGCCGGATTGGACCACGTAGTACTCCACTCTTGCGGTGACCGCCGGCGCGGTCAATTCGGCAGCGGAGACAACGGCCACGCCACGCACATTGCCGGCCATCAAGACCGCTTTCTCCATCGCCTCGGCGGTGGCGGCGGTTCCGGAAAGGCGCACCTGACCGTCCTCGTAGCTGACCGCCAGATTCTCAACGCCGGGATTTTCCGCCTCGATGTGCTCCTGGATCTTCTTGGCTGCCTCTTCGTCCCGATTGAAGAGTTTCTTGCCCATCTCCTTGGCAAAGTCGAACAAGCCCATGATGTCTCCTGGTAGGTAGTTTTGGGCAGGATACCGGAATCAGTGGCGCCGTGCGCGCACGTTTTCTCTCGACTCTGGGCGCCCGGGGCGGGGCGTTCGACTTCGGCGAAGAGTCCAGCGCGCGGGTCCTCAGCCTGTTTCTGGCAGAGAACCCCGCGCCGCTCGGCGGTGGCGCGGTCGCCATTCGCGGCACTTTCAGCCAGCCCCTTTTCAGCTACCGCACTTTTACCCGGAACCAGGGCGGGAGCGGTGGCGGCGGTCGGCGAGAGGGACCGACGCTACTGGACCAACTCTACGGTCGGGAAGTAGGTGCGGTATCTGGAGACGATGGGATTGATGGCCAGGGCGCCGGCGTCGGCACAGCGAGCGAGGGCATCCGACGACCAGTCCATCCAGTTCTCGTCTTCGGTGATTCCCGCACCCGCCCCGGGACAGGTGGCGCGGCATCTCCCGCACTCGCCCCGGGACAGGTTCCGCGCGGTGATTCCCGCACCCGCCCCGGGACAGGTGGCGCGCGGCATCTCCCGCAC
>JALXCG010000026.1 GCA_026991065.1 Gemmatimonadota bacterium
GCCCCTGGCCGTTGGAGAGTCCAAGCCGCCCTGGTGGGCGGATCGTGTTTTTCACCTGACTCAAAGTGATGTCTACTGGAGTACGCCGCGCAAAGTACTGCATCTGCCGCGCGTCTGGATCAGACTGCAGCAGGCCCTGCGCCGGCATCGCGTGCATACACTCATATCACTCATGGAACGCGCCAATGCGTTCAGCCTCGCCAGTCTTGGCGGGGTGCGTCGCATCCTTTCGGTCCGCAGCCACCCAACCGAAGCATTTGCCCGCAAAGATGCGCTGAAACGGCTCCTGGTCACCGGTTCCTACAACGCGCTCATCGGTCGCGCCGACTGCATCGTTTTCAACTCGCACGAGGCCGAGGCCACTTTCCCCTGGCGGCCGCGGCCGGGTCGTTCGACCCATGCCGTGATCCACAACTTTTGCGATCTGGAGCACCTGCGTGAAGTGGCCGGTGCGCCGGTTTCAAGTGACACCCCGGCCGGCGCGGCGCTGGCAGCCGGCGCGGTCGTGGCTTGCGGGAGACTGAGTCGGGAGAAGGGGCATTGGCAGCTGATTCGGGCCTTTTCCGTGCTTCTCCAAACACAGCCGGACGCGCGGCTGGTCATCCTCGGCGAGGGACCCATGGAGGAACCCTTGCGGGAGTTGGTGCACGCCCGCGGATTGGCGAATCAGGTGCAACTGGCCGGCTTCGCCGCCAACCCCTTCTCCTGGCTGGCACGCGCCCGCCTGGTTGTCCAGAGTTCGTTGTGGGAAGGCTTCCCCAACACCCTGCTGGAGGCGATGGCGCTGGGGCGCCCGGTCGTGTCCACGGACTGCAGTTCGGGGCCGCGTGAACTGCTGGCGCCCGGAACTCCCGTGCAGATCAAGACCCGAGAGGTCGAGCAAGCCCCCTTCGGGATACTCACGCCGCCTCTGGAAGATCAATTGCTCCCGGCCGAAGCTCCTCTCTCGACCGGTGAAGCGATGCTGGCGCGAGGTATGGCGACTGTGCTGGGCGACGCAACACTGTCCCGGCATCTGGGCCGGGCCGCGCAGCAGCGCGCTCGAGAGTTCGCACCGGAGAAACTGATGGGGCAGTGGCTTGCTCTCGCGAGCAACCAGGCTGGGGGACCCGGAGGGGCGGAATGATCGCCGGAGCATTGGGACGGCAGCGGGATCGGACCGCTGAAGACACCGTGGAAAAGCTCGTGATCGCCGTGGTCGGAGCATCGGGCTCCAGGTACTGGCAACGTCGCTGCGTCACAGAACTCAACGCCCTGCCCAACGTGCACGCCGAGCTGGTTGGGTCGCCGCCCCGTTGGTCCGCTGCCGGCACCGGATG
Organism: Gemmatimonadota bacterium; assembly: GCA_026991065.1. Taxonomy (GTDB): domain Bacteria; genus JALXCG01. Next base: position 1,320 of record JALXCG010000026.1, read on the forward strand.
GGGCAAGCGCTTGCGCCGGATTCTGCAGCCCAAGCCACAGCAGAGCCGCGCGGCGGAGAGCCCGGGCCGGCTGCGGAAGTTGCACGCGCTCGCCCCCGACATCATCGTGCTTTTCGATCGCTCCATCTCCATCGAATCCGCGGTTGCCATTGCGCGCCAGGGGGTGTGGAGCTTCGACATCTGCAACCGCCGGAATCTGCCGGTGAGCGCATCGGCTCTTTTCAGGCTCTCGGGCGCCACGCCGCTGGTCGAGGTTTGCCTGACCGCGGAGGGAGAATCTTACGAAGGCAGGGTCGTTCTGTATGAAGGTCGCTTTCGCATCACCTGTCCCGGTTTGCGTCGCAGCATCCGCATCGCGCTGCGGGAAATGGCGGAGTGGCCCGCCCGCGCGTGCGACCGCCCCGCCGCCCCGCGCTGCCTGACCGACAACGAAGAGATGCGCCGGCAGCCAAAATCGCTGGCAATGGCCGCGCTGGTGTGGGCGGTGCGCCTGGCCCGCAAAGCACTTGCCCGACCATGGCGAACCGAAGAGTGGGGCATCGGGGTGATTCGGCGCCCCATTCATACTTTGCTGGAAGAGACCAACACGGTCCAAATCCACTGGCTTCCCCTGCGCGGCTGCGGCTCTTTTGCGGCCGACCCGTTTGCCCTGGCGCAGGAACGCGATCTCCACCTGTTTTTCGAGCGCTTCGATTTCTCTGCCGGTCGCGGCGTCATTGCACACGCCGCCATCAACCCGAACACGCTGCAGGCAACCCCACCGCGCGACGTTCTTCGTTTGCCGGTTCATGCTTCCTATCCCTATCTGCTGCGCTATCAGGGCAGTGTCTACTGCATCCCGGAGACAGCCCAGGCCGGCGAGGTGGCTCTCTACAAGGCGATCGCATTTCCGCACACTTGGCGCAAGGTAGCCGTGCTGCTGAGCGACGTTGTGTTGCGCGATCCGACTCTCTTCGAGCATGATGGGCGCTGGTGGTTGGCCGGACTGGGCGGTGCCGGCGCAATGAACCTCATGCTCTGGTACGCTGACACTCTGGACGGCGAGTGGCGGCCTCACGCGCGCAATCCGGTGAAAACCGATCCACGATCGGTGCGCCCCGCAGGCACTCCTTTCTGTCACGCTGGAGAACTCTACAGGCCGGCCCAAGACTGCTCCAGTGGCTACGGACGCCGCATTGTCTTGTGCCGAGTCATCCAACTCTCGCCAACTGCATTCGAAGAGAAGATCGCCCGGATCATTGAACCTCAAGCGGGTTCCTACTACCGGGACGGCATGCATACAGTTACAGCAGCCGGAGGGTATACACTCGTCGACGGCCTGCGCATCACTCACTCTCTGGCGGCGATCCGCAAGCGTTTCAGCCGCGCCCGCCAAACCCAACTCTAACAACTGCGGAGAACAACCATGA
>JALXCG010000027.1 GCA_026991065.1 Gemmatimonadota bacterium
CCGGAGCCCCCCCGACGCAGCGTCAGAACTCGTCCCGCCAGAGCAGGTTTTCCGGTCCCCCATAGGCGCCCAGGTCGGGACGTCGAGTCGGTGAACTGCAATACTCTACGCGGAGTTCGCACAAGTCGACTCCATCGGCCGCGCCATGCCCTGCATCCAGGCAGGGCGAGCCGGGGAGCGGCACCAACTCCAGCCCGGCCGCCTCTCCGAGCAGCGGCTCCGCGTCGATGTTGCCGATTCCCCAGGCGCCACCGGCAACGTCGCAGTAGGTCACCTCCGCCCCACTATCGAGATAGAGTTCCTCCGGCGAATCCGCCCAGAAAACACTGTTGTCCAGCAAACTCTCCCAGCCGGTGGCGTAAACCGCCCCGCCCTGGGTGGCGCTCAGGTTGGCGTAGAAGGTGCAATGGTCGACCCGCAGCACCGAATAGGAGTAGATCGCTCCCCCCGCGGCCCCGGCCTGGTTGCCACGCCAGACGCAGTTGGTCGCTACCAAAGTCCCCCGGTTCTCGATCGCTCCGCCGAGCCCCACCGCCTGGTTGCCCGTGAGCGTGCAGCCCCGCAACTCGACCGTGGCGCCAGAATCCAGACAGACCGCCCCGCCCCCGTCGAAAGTCGCTTGGTTGTCCACGATCGCGCAACTCTCGAAGAGCGGCCGCACCGGCTCGATGAACCCCCGGCACTCAATGCCGCCGGCTCCCAACGCTTGATTCTCCGCAATCCGGCAGTGGCGGAAAACGGGCGCCGCTCCACGATGGATCGCCACCCCGCCTCCCCGCTGCGCCTGGTTGTTGACCAGTTCGCAATTCTCGAAGAGGGGCGCGGATTGGTAGCAATAGACTCCCGATCCCTGATTGCCCCGAATCACGCAGTGCGTGACCCGCGGCGAACTCCCTTCGCCGCAGGTGATGCCGCCGCCGCTGCGCAGGCGCTCTTCACCCCGTCCGCCGGTGATGGTCAAGCCCTCCAACCCGCTACCCGGCCCCTCGCCGTCGCCAAAAACAAAAACGCTCTCCGTGCCGTCGCCGCGCACCACGGTCGCCGCCACCACGGCCCCATTCGCCGGCGCGATCCCCCGCACAGTCACCGCCTTGCCGCCAAACTCCAGCCCCGACTCCCAATAGGTGCCGGGATGAACCACGATGAGGTCGCCATCGTTTGCAACTTCCAGCGCCGCCCGGATCGACGGCGGCCCGTCCGGCACATGGAGAACCGTCGCACCGGCATCGGCGCCCGCCATGCCCATCACCATGCCCAATGCGACGGGTGCCACAAAACGCAACGCCGCCCGCCCGCATCCCGCCTGCGTCTCACGCTCTTCTCGGCTGCGCCGAGGACTCGGATCGATTACCAGCATTCTCTGCTCCTTCTCTGTCTGCTCAATTGCTAAACTCACGCTCTTCGCACCGCTCTGCGGCTAGGAGCCTGTCGCGCATTGTCTTCACGTCGCCCCGCATCCGTCCCTGCTCCGATCTCTGCGTTGCCAAGTCCTTGAAAGGCAACCAGCCTTCCTGCAGACTCGGCGCCTTGATCTCGAAGCAGGCCCGAACACGGGGCTCGAAAGCCAATGCGCGACAGGCTCCTGGTGCGGTGAACCGGCCCGGGCCGGCTCGTCAGTTGCGTCTTTTTCAAAGCAACTCGCGCGCCAATCGGTCTCGGAACAGGTTTCTTCCTCCACCGCAACGCCTTGGCCGCTTCGCCCAGCCCGCCGCGTCCCGCAGTCACCCCGCGCCATGGGTCAGCCCCACTTACCAATCGCCATGGATTGACCCTCTCTCGCGCCCTTCCCCTCCCAGCCCTCCTTCCGCCCACATCTCCGGGAGCAGCCCATGCAACGCGACACCCTGGCTCAATTTCTCAGCGACCACCTCAACCTCGGCGCATTCCCCGACTTCGGCCCCCAGGGCTTGCAGGTGGAGGGCCGCTCCGAAGTTCGAAAAGTAGCGCTTGGCGTCTCCGCCTCCGCCGAGTTCATCCGCCGCGCCATCGCTGCCGGCGCCGACCTGCTCCTCTGTCACCACGGCATTCTCTGGGACGGCAAGGCCAAAGTGGTGCGTGGCGGCACCAAAGAGCGCTTGCGCCTTCTCTTGACGCACGATCTCACCCTGCTCGCCTACCACCTGGCGCTCGACGCCCATCCCACCCACGGCAACAACGCCCGCATCGCCGCCGCTCTCAATCTCACCGAGATCGCCCCTTTCGGCGCCTACAAAGGCAACGACCTCGGCTGCCGCGGCCGTTTCCCGGAGCCGCTCACCCACACCGCCCTCGACCAACTACTCCGCGCCACCATCGGCGGCACCCCGCTCACCTTTCCCTTCGGCCCGGAGCCGCTGCGCACCATCGGCATCATCTCCGGTGGCGCCGAGCGCGAAGTGGAGCAAGCGGTCGCCGCCGGTCTTGACGCCTATCTCACCGGTGAAGTGAGCGAGTTCGTCCAGGAATACGCCCGCGAAGAGGGAATCACCTTCATCTCCGCCGGTCACTATCGCACCGAAACCTTCGGCGTCCGTGCCCTGGGCGAATTGCTGGAAGCGGAGTTCGGAATCGACACCGAGTTCATCGACGTCCCCAACCCGGTCTGATTTCAGCGCACCCCGCGCCCGTCTCATCCACGAAAACGGGCCGCACCCAGGTGGGGTGCGGCCCATTGAATTCGTCCGGCAGCGCGGGCCATGCAGCGCGCCGCGCCGCTACTTCTGCGACTGATAGTATTCCATCAGAATCTTTGCCACCTCGGGCCGCGCGAACTCCGGCGGCAGCGGCTCGCCGTTGGAGAGCATCTCGCGCACCTTGGTGCCGGAGAGGAAGATGAAATCCTCCTTCTTGTGACCCTCGGGCGCCTCGCGCATCATGATCACCTCGCCCACCACCTTGGAGAACGCGGTGTGATCCGCCTCGAAGATCTCGATATCGAGCTGCCCCTTGACCATATCGGTGTGGAAGATCTCCTGGGCATCAAAGGCGCCGTAGTAGCTGCCCACACCGGCGTGATCCCGCCCCACGATCAGATGGGTCGCACCCATGTTCTGGCGGAAGAGCGCGTGCAGAACCGCTTCGCGCGGGCCGGCGTAGAGCATATCGAAGCCGTAGCCGGTGATCTCCACCGTATTGGGCTCGAAATAGAGTTCCACCATCTTGCGGATGCAGGCATCGCGCACATCGGCGGGAATATCGCCGGGCTTCAGCTTGCCCAGCAGCATGTGGATCACGGCGCCGTCGGCGTTGACCCGCTTCATGGCGATCTTGACCAGCTCTTCATGCGCCCGGTGCATGGGGTTGCGCGTCTGGAAAGCGACCACCGTCTGCCAGCCGTTGGCGGCGATCATCTCGCGGATCTCCATCGCCGTGCGGAAAGTATCGGGGAAGTCGGTGGCGAAATAGGAGTAGTTCAGCACCTGGATCGGACCGGCGATGAAGAACTTGCCCACCGAAGTAAAGGCGGCGACCCCGGGATGGGCCGGATCGGTCGTCCCGTAGACCTGCTGCGTCATCGTCTTCATCTGATCATCGGTGGCCTCGTCGATTGCGGTCACGTCTTGAATGGCGATCACCGGATTGCCGTCGACATTGGGATCGAGTAACGCGATCCGCTTGGCGCCCCGAATCGCACTGACATCGGCCACCACATTGACCACCGGCGTCGGGAAAAAGAGACCGCTCGTCGTCTTCATTCCCTCGCCCACGCTCATCGCGTCGGCCAGGCTCATGAAACCGGTCAGCGGGTTGAAATAACCACTGCCCAGCATCACCGCATTGGCCGCGGCTTGTGAGCTAACCAGCAATTTCGGCAGGCCCTTGGCTTCTTCCAGCAGTGCAGCGCGTTGTGCAGCGTCGGCGACATAGAGCGGATTCAATGTTTCCGAGCCGTGCGGCTTAATCATTAGTTTTCTCCGTATAAATAGTATTCAATGGACTCCACAACGCCGCATTCCAAGGGCGAAGCAGTCCACGCTGCGCGGTAAGACTCCATTTTCTCGAGTCCAATGCAAAGCGTTGGTAGCACACGCTCTGAAGAGGGTCAAGCAGATTGGATCGCGGCCCCGGTCCCGGTTTCCTCCTCGGCCCGATCTCTTTATTGATTGCATAAGTGCTTTTGTCCGTGAGCCCGCGCAAAACCCCGCGACAATTCCTGCAGATCGCCCCAAGCGAATGCCAAGCAAGCGGATGCCGCTTTTCGGTCGACGCTTGCGCGGGTGCCATCGACCGCTCCCCGGCCCGATCCTTCTGGGGGAAAGAGCTTCGCTCCCCGGGCATTCCCCGCGCCGATCCTCTTAGTGCCGCCGCTGGTCCCCGTTTTCTTCATGCCGAAACGGCGGCGTCGCCCAGAATCTCCGCTCTTGGCTCCACCGCGCCGTCCACTTGCAAAGCGCGGCAGCATCGCCGCCCTCCCCGGCAACCCGTTTTCTCGCTGGCGCCGGCCGGCTCGGAAGCTTATAACCCTTACGTGCAGATCCACTGAATGGCCGAGGGGGTGGCTGTTCCACCACCCGGTAACCAGGGAAAGAGCTTTGTCGCCTCAAGCCACGGCCGCCAATTCACGAGCGGTATCCGGCGCCGCCTCCGCCCGGCGCCGCGGCCTCGCCGCCATTCTGGTGCTCAGCCTCGCGCTCTTCAGCGCTGTCGCCGACACCACCCCGCCTCCCTGGCGCGCTTACAACATCATCCTGCTGGTTCTCGACACCACGCGCGCCGACCACTTCGGTCTCTACGGCTATGCGCGCGATACCACCCCTTTCATCGATCAACTGGCGGACGAGGGGATGGTCTGGAGTCACTTCACCAGCTCCGGCACCCACACCATTCCCAGCACCTCCTCGCTTCTCACCGGGGTCAGCGCCGCCACCCATCGCGCCACCCGGGTCACCGCGGCGCTCGATCGATCGCTCTTCACCCTGCCGCAGCTGCTGCGGCCCTACGGCTACGAAACCCGGCTCATCACCAGCAACGAAGTCCTGGTCAAGAGCGCCCGTCAGATCCAGGACCGCTTCGACGTCACCGAGCAGACTCAGCGGCCCGACGAGAATCTCTTCAACGATCTGATCGGTTTTCTCCGCGAGGAGCATCCACGACCATTCTTCGTCCACGCCCAACCACTGGCCTGTCACAGCCCCTATCTTGTCCCCGAGCCTTTCAATACCCTCTTCGTCGGCGATGCCTACTACGGTGGATTGGGCGACATCCCGCGGGTTCTGCCCGATCCCTTCTGCTATGGCGGTGCTCACGCCCACGCGGTGATTGGAGACTCTCTCAGTCTGGATTGGTATGTCTCCCAATACGATGGGCTCCTGGCCTACATGGATCGGCAGATCGAGGGCCTGCTCGCGGTGATGGAGGAGCAGGGGTTGCGCGAAAACACCCTGCTGGTGATCACCGCCGATCACGGCGAGATGCTCGGCGACCACGGCTACTACCTCTGTCACCGCACCGAGTACGAGGCCAACACCCACGTTCCGCTTCTGCTCGTTCTGCCGCGCCGTTATGAGCGCGAATTCGGCAGTCGTGCCGGCAGTTGGGATGACCGCAATGTCAATCAGATCGATCTGGCGCCGACAATTCTCTCGGTGCTGGGGATCGATCCGCCGCCTCAGTTCGAGGGGCACGATCTGCTCGCCGCGCAGCAGGCGGTTGGTCTGACCACCGCCCACAGCCTGGAAGCCCGGGCGATCTGGGACGATTCCCTCAAGCTGATCCACCACGGGTTCTACCCCTACCCCGATCCCGCGCCTGAACTTTTCGCCTTTCAGACCGACCCGGGTGAGATCAACAACCTTGCCTCCGCAAACCCCGATCTGGTGCGCAAACTGCAGCGTCCGCTGCTGAGCGAGATGGCCGCGCGCCGTTTTCTCAATCGCCGGGAGCCGCCCGCGGGGGTCTTCTACCAGCGGGACTTTTCCGGCTCCAGGGTGATCACCGACTGGGCGACTCAACAGATCTGCGGCGAGGAGCAGTGCCACTGGAGCATCGCCGACGACCCGTGGAACCGGGACAATCCGGTCCTGCTGGGTGTCGCGGAAGCCTGGCCGCCGGAACCGAGTCCGCAACCCATCTCTCTTCTTGGCTTTATCGCCGAGCCGGAGGAGCCGTACGGGTTGTCCCTGCGCTTGCTGCTGGGGCGCGGCGAAGTCCAGATCGCCACCTCGGCCACCTACACCACGGAGCGGAACAGCGTGACCCCCGCCTGGGGTTACGCAGTGCGGATCAGCGCCAGCGAAATGCGGCTGGTGCGACTGCGCCCGGGGCAGGGCCTGGTCGAGTTGGACCGTGCGGCCTACACGCTTGATCTCTACCGGTGGCACACCTTGGCTCTGACCAACGCGGCCGGCGTTCTGCGTCTCCTGGTCGACGGCGAGCCGGTGCTGCGCGGCAGCAGCGGGCCGGCCGCGGCCTTTTTTCACGGCACCACCTACCTCGGGCTCTTCAATCAGACCACCGCTTTTTTCGACGATGTCGTACAGTGGCGCGGCACCCTCGAAGAGGTCGGGAGCCGGCCCGCGGAGTGATGCCGGCACGGGTGTCAGTCCGGAGCTTTCAGGAAAGGGATCGGATGCGCATCGTCTCGTGGAATGTCAATGGAATTCGGGCCTGCGTGCGCAAGGGGTTCATCAACTGGTTGGAGGGATCCGGCGCGACCATCATCGGCCTCCAGGAGACCCGTGCCCGTCGCGAACAGCTCCCCGCCAAATTGCTCGCCGCCGGCGGTTGGCACCTGGATCTGGTGGCCGCCGAACGGCCCGGCTACAGCGGCGTCGGGCTCCTCTCGCGGCGGCCGCCGGAGCGGATTGAAACCAAGCTTGGGATCCCGGCTTTTGATGCCGAGGGGCGTCTGCAGATCGCCCGCTTCGGATCGCTCACCGTCGCCAATGTCTATTTCCCCAACGGCAGCGGCAAGAACCGCGACAACAGTCGCATCCCATTCAAACTGGATTTCTACCGCTCTCTCTTTGAGCGGCTGGAACCACTGCGCGCGGGTGGCGCCCCGCTGCTGGTGATCGGCGACTTCAATACCGCGCACACCGAGATCGATCTCGCCCGCCCCAAAGCGAACCGTCAGACCAGTGGCTTCTGCCCCGAAGAATGTGCGGAACTGGATCGCTGGCTTGCCGCCGGCTGGGTGGACAGCTTTCGCGTCTACGACCCGAGCCCCGGCCGCTACACCTGGTGGAGCAACCGCCGCGGTGCCCGTGAGCGCAATGTCGGCTGGCGGATCGACTATGTCATGGTCTCCCCGGGGGCGATGCCCTATCTGCGGGGAGCAGCGATTCATGCCGACGTTCCGGGCTCCGATCACTGCCCGATCAGCGTCGAACTGGATGACGCGGTGCTGCATTCAGAGTAGCGGCCCTGCCCCCGGGTTATACTCTTTCCACGCATTCAATTCCCGCCGCTATCGACGGCGGTCGTGTCCGCAACCGCAGGGTCCAGATCAAGATGCCTTCATACCGACAACTCGCCGCCTTTTCCGTCCTATCCGCGTTCTTCGTCTCGGCGGCCGGTGCGACCACTCCGCTGGAGGATCGGGTGCCGCTCTTCGGTAGCCTGAACGCCGGAGAGTGGTCCTACTACTCCATTCAGACCAAGGACTGGCAAGCGGAAGCCGGCATGGCGATCAAGAATCTGGACAGCGGCAATGCCGACCTCTATGTCCGCCGCGGCGCCCTGCCGACGCTCTCCGCCTGGGACTTTCGTTCCGCCACCGACAATCTCTACGAGATCGTGCGGGTGAACGCCACCACTGTCCCGGCGCTGCAGAGTGACACTTACTACATCGGTGTCTACGGGCGCAGCGCGGCGGCTTACGGCGTGGCCGCCGACCGTTTCGAATTGCCGGCGGCGCATCCCGGCATGGGAGCGATTCCCTACGCCGACGGGGTAACGTTTCGGGTCTGGGCGCCCAACGCGGATCAGGTCTATGTGGCGGGGCAGTTCAACAACTGGTCGGCAACCAAGGCCGCGCTGCAGGCGGAGGGCGGCGGCAACTGGTCACTCGACTATCGCAATGCGCGGGCGGGGCAGGAGTACAAATTTGTCCTGCACAACGGGGGCAGCACTCTGTGGAAGACCGACGCGCGCTCGCTCGATGTTACCAACTCCACCGGCAATTCGGTTGTCTTCGACCCCACTCAATTCGATTGGGGCGGCCAGGCGCGGGCGGAGTTCAGCATGCCGCAGTGGAACGAACTGGTGATCTATGAACTGCACGTCGGGACTTTCAACGACAGCCCCGGGGGGATGCCCGGCGATTTCTACTCCGCGATCAACCGCCTCGGGCAATTGCAAGATCTGGGTGTGAACGCGGTTGAAGTGATGCCGATTTGTGAGTTCTCCGGGGATTACTCCTGGGGCTACAATCCGGCGCAACCCTACGCGGTCGAGACCGCGTATGGCGGTCCCGGCGGCTACCAGAGCTTTGTCAAGGCGGCCCATGAGCATGGCATCGCGGTGTTCCAGGATCTGGTCTTCAACCATTTCGGCCCTTCCGACCTGGAACTGTGGCGCTACGACGGCTGGGGCATCAACGGCGGTGGCGGGATCTTCTTCTACAACGACTATCGCAAATCCACCCCATGGGGCGACACGCGACCGGACTATGGTCGCGGGGAGGTGCGCCAGTACCTGCGCGACAACGCGCTGATGTGGCTCGAAACTTTCCACGCCGACGGCCTGCGTTTTGATGGCACTGCCTGGATTCGCAAGGTGGATGGCTTCGGCGAGGATATCCCCGACGGCTGGAGCCTCATGCAGTGGATCAACGACGAGGTGGACGCTCATCAGGGGTGGAAGTACGTCATCGCGGAAGACATGCGCCAGAATGAGTGGATCACCAAGCCCACCAGCGTCGGCGGGGCCGGCTACGACGGTCAATGGGATCCCGACTTTGTCCATCCGGTGCGCGAGGCGATCATCACTCCAGACGATAATTCGCGCAACATGTACAGTTTGGCCGCGGCGATCACCCATCGCTACAACAACGATGCGTTTGAACGGGTGATCTACACCGAGTCACACGACGAAGTCGCCAACGGCCGATCCCGGGTGCCGGAGGAGATCTGGCCGGGCAATGCCGGCAGTTGGTATTCGCGCAAGCGCTCCACGCTCGGCGCGGCCCTGG
>JALXCG010000028.1 GCA_026991065.1 Gemmatimonadota bacterium
GAATGAAGCGACATTGGCGGCGGGAATCCGCGAGATCCTGAGATCCGGCGAGCAGAAGATCGCGCTCCTTGGGCTGGCCTTCAAGGCGGGAACCGACGATCTTCGCGAAAGCCCGATGATGCGGGTCGCGGAGAGCCTGATCGGCAAGGGGCGGCAGTTGCGCATCTATGATCAGAATGTGCGCCTGGCGCGCTTGGTCGGTGCCAACAAGGCCTATCTCGATCACAAGATCCCGCACATTTCGTCGCTGCTGGTGGATTCGCTCGAAGAGGCGGTTCAGTTCGGTCAACTCCTGGTTCTCGGTGGCGGTGGTCCCGAGCTGGTGAATCTGCCCCATCTCTTGCAGGTTTTTGGCCCGCGCCGTGTCGTCGACCTCGCCGGAGCCTTCCCCGAGAACTATTTCGCCGAAGCGGACTCTGCCCTGAGCGTTTCCTGAGACAGGTGCGCAACGATGCCGCGATGGTTTGCAGCGACCGTCATCTGGGCGCCGCGCTTGGCACTTGTCGGGGCATTCTCGGCCGTGCTCAGCGGCGCATCCGCTGCACCGCAGCCCGAAGCCAAGGCGCTGCTCGCGCTTCTTGGTGGAGCAGTCGGAGTCGTTGTTGGAGCCGGCGTGGGCTGGTGGGGCACTACTGCGCTGGAGAGAGATGGGCGCGCGCTGGAGGCGGGAGTGCGCGTGGGCGCTTTGGCGCTCATTTTGTGGTGCTTGAGTCGCAGTCTGGTCGCCGTCGATCGCGGCAGTGCGGTGCCCTTGGTGCGCAGTGTTGGCTTGCTGGGGATGGCCTGGGTCGTTCTTGCCGAAGCAGCCGCCCCCGCATGGAGAAACTGTCGGCGGCCACGCCGGGAGCGACCCGGTGCAACAGAGGAGCCGCGTCCGGCCTGCTGGAGTGGAGCAGCGCTGTTGACCCTGGCGGCTGCTGCACTCATGCTTGCATCCGGCTGGGAGCCGGCCGGACAGTCCGCGGGCAGCAAGCTTCAGGTTGCCGAAACAGAATGCGCCGCGACTGTCGCGTCCTCGCGAGTAGCGCTGATCGGGCTGGACGGCGCAAGCTGGGAGTTGCTGGACCTTGCCTCCCGGATGGGTGCGACTCCGTTCATGGATCGAATGCGGCGCGAGGGAGTGTGGGGGCCTCTCTATGCCGAAGATCCGTTTTCCCCGCCTTCGTGGACTACAATCGCGACCGGCCTGCCCGCCAGTGTGCATGGGGTGGACGATTTTCAGCAACGGGAATACGCCGATGGTGTCCGCTTGCCCATGGCCCCCTCTTCGCTTCTCTTCTTGCTGGATCGGATTCTGCAAAGAGGAGAGAGCAGTTTGCAGAGCGATGCGCCGGGAGTCGCCGGCGCACTGGGACGGGCCGCTCGCACACTTTCTGCGCGTATTGTGCGTCCCGGTCTCGGCCGAATCGAGCCGCGTCTCACAGAAAGCTACGATCTGGTTGCCACCGATGCGCAAGGGGTTCGCGCGCCCCGCTTGTGGAATATCGCTGCGAATGCTGGCTTGAGATGCTGCATCGTTCGCTGGCTCTTCTCGCTGCCTGCCGAGGGGCTGGCGACTCGTGTTCTCAGCGGCTGGCGAGAGGGGTGGCGGACGCCCGTGGGCGCCAACGACGGCGAGCTGCTGGAGATGGCCCGCATTTTGGCCAAAGAGACGCGCCGGGAACGTGGCGACGTCGATTCAATCGAGCGCTATCTGGAAACCGCCGACGAGGAGGTCCAAACCGGCGTACGGCTCGCACTGGAGATCGTCTCCACCGACCCGAAGCCCAACTTTTACTCCCACATCTTCTATTTCCCGGATGGTCTCGGCCATCGTCTTGCGGTGGAACTGCGCAGGGCCGTGCAAGAACCGGATGCAGCTTCCCCGAGAGTCAAAAGCCTGGTGGACGATCTCGCCCGGATCGATCAACTGCTGGCCGATCTGGCGCGCCGGGACTATGCGCTGGTGGTTGTTTCCGACCACGGCATGGAACCACTTCCTCGCGGGACGAAGATACCGATTGTCTCTCAGATCTACCAGCTACAATGGATGCAACTCCTGGAAGATTTGGGACTGGGCAGTAGAGAATCCCCCTGGTTCAGCGCTGATAACTCCTCCACCGTCATTCTGCGACAACTCCCCTCGGCACCGGCGGACGCTTTGGATGCGGCGATCGAACGGCTGCGCTCTCTCCGCCTCGCCGACAATCGCCCACTCTTCGGCCGGGTCGATCGGCGTGGAGAGAACAGCCTGGAATTGGGGCAGGTTGTAACGATCAGCGACCCCGGAGATCTGGATCTGGCCGTAATCGGACTCAATTCACCCCACTCGCTTGGTCGATATGTGCATGACCGTGGCATCCGGGGCCTTCACGGACGCCCCTTGCCCAAGCTGGATCATGTCCTTGGCCGATATGGAATCGTGATGGTGAGGGCAGACGGAACCAAATCGGGGAAGGTGAGTGGATTGACGACTCGCGACATTGCTCCCGTTGTGCTTTATCTCCTTGGTCTTCCCCTGGAACCAAAACAGCGCTCAGAGGGTCTTGAGATCGCGTTTTCAGCCGATTATCTCGATGAACGTCCATTGCGGCGGCGACACTACCCGACCCCCTTGCCGATGTTGGCGAGTCAATCGGCCCGTGAATCCGATTCCCACTCCATGGAGGCCTTGCGTGCACTCGGATACATCAACTGACCCCGCTGCGGCGCTACTGAACCGGAGGGCTCCAGTGGTGATTGCACCGACCAATGGTGCAACTGCTCTCGACGAGCAGAACAAAGAACAGAGTGGACGACACCAGACTCCTCGGGCCCAGAGGCGCCGCAGAGTCGTGATCTTGGTCGAGAATCTATCGGTTCCATTCGACCGCCGGGTATGGAACGAAGCCCGTTCGCTGGTGAGAGCCGGCCACTCGGTGAGTGTAATCTGTCCCAAAATGGTGGACCGCCAAACCTATTCCGAACAATCCGGTGTAAGGATCTATCGCTACCCGTTGCCACTGCTGCCAACCAAGAGCGCCTGGGGTTATTTGTGGGAGTATCCCTGGGCGATGCTCATGACATTGCTCTATTCCCTGGTGGTTTTCGCCCGGGACCGATTTGATGTCATTCACGCCTGCAATCCACCGGATCTCTTCTTTCTTCTGGGGTGGCTCTTTCGTCCGTTCGGGGTGAAATTCGTCTTCGACCAGCACGACCTTTGCCCCGAAACCTACACGTCGCGCTACGGCAAGCAGAGCGGGATCCTCGCGCTGGGGTTGCGCTTTCTCGAAAAACAGACCTACCGGGTCGCGGATCTGGTCATCGCCACGAATGAGTCTTACCGCCAAACCGCGATGCAGCGGGGAGGGTGCGCGCCCGATACGGTATTCGTGGTTCGAAGCGCTCCGGACCTCAAGGAGTTTCGCCCCGAGCCCCCGGACGCCGAACTCAAGGCGGGACGTCCCCATCTCATCTGCTACCTGGGCACCATGGCACCGCAGGATGGCGTGGATCATCTGATCCGATCGGTTCGCCACATCGTCCACACCCGTGGCCGAAGAGATCTACGCGTAGTTCTTATCGGCGGAGGCGATTCGATCCCGGAATTGCAGGAATTGGTTGCCGCCTATGATCTGGATGGTGTTGTCCATTTCACCGGACGCATACCGGATCCGGAACTGCGACGCTGGCTCTCCACGGCTGACGTATGCGCCGCGCCGGATCCAGTCAATCCACTGAACAACGTCTCGACGATGAACAAGATCCTCGAGTACATGGCGATGGGCAAACCGATTGTCTCCTACAATCTGGTGGAAAGCCGTCATTCCGCCGGCAGTGCCGCAGTCTACGCCAAGGACAATGACTGTGAAGACTTTGGGGATCGGCTGATCGATCTACTGAATGACGCTCCGCGAAGAACCAGGATGGGGAGCTTGGGGCGCACCCGTCTCCTCAAGAAGCTCTCGTGGCAACGCTCGGAAATCGCTCTGATCCACGCCTATGATACACTCCCCACGCGAAGCCACGTCCGGCGTAGCTTTGTCGCGGCGAGGGGCGCAGAGAATCCCGGCTGACTGCAATTGGCGAGGCAGGTTCCAGGTACCGCGCCGCGAATCATCGGTCATGGAATCCGGCGAATAATCTCCACCTAAATAGGTGCTGATTGCGTCACTGTCGACTATAATTTCCCGGTTTCCTCTATCATGACCGCCCATCCATCCTTTTTCTGGAACCTGACTCATGATTCTCGCAACCGGTGCAAATGGCATGCTGGGAAGCTATTTCCCAGATGATGCAGTCCTGAAAACCGATCTCCCGGAGATGGATGTAACCGATCTGGAGTGCGTGCGGGAGATGCTTCACCGGCATCGCCCAACCCATGTGCTTCACTTGGCTGCGTGGACCGATGTCGATGGCGCCGAATCGAACGTTGAAGCTTGCTATCGGACCAACGTCATCGGCACCCTGCATGTTGCCTCGGTGGCGAAGGAGATCGGTGCTGTTCTCACTTACATCAGCACAACCCAGGTTTTCAGCGGCGACAAAGAGGGACCCTATACGGAATTCGACGCCGTTGATCCGGTCAACACCTATGGGGCGAGCAAGGCCGAGGGCGAACGGATCGTCCGGGAAATCTGCGACCGCCACTATATCTTTCGTGCCGGCTGGATGCTGGGTGGCGGATTGAAGGACCACAAGTTTGTGGGGAAGATGTTCGATCTCATGAAAACCCGCGATCATCTCATGGCGGTCGACGACAAAATCGGCAGCCCGACCTACGCCAAAGAGCTGGCTGCCGGAATTCTGAGCCACATCAAAACGGGTCTTTTTGGCACCTACCACATGGTCAATGGTGGTGGGGTTTGTTCGCGACATGCGATGGCTCTCGAGATTGCCCGGGTCCTCGGGCGTTCCGATGTTGTCATCGACCCGGTCTCTTCAGATCGTTTTCCCCTTCCCGCCCGCCGCGGCGCCAATGAAAGTGCGAGCAACTACAAGCTCGACCTTATGCGGCGAAATCCAATGAGTTCCTGGAAGGAAGCACTCGCGGATTACGTACGGGGTGAGCTGATCGCCAGTCGGCGGTGAGAACAGGGCGAAAAGGGGTCAATTCCTCCGCTTGCGGGTCGATGATCGAATAGCTGCGTCACTCGGCGACAGGTCGCCATTCATTTCCGGCAGGTCGCGGCGGAACCGATCAGATCACGCGGGGAACTTGTCATTCCAGTAAGACCCTCACAAGCGGAGATTGTCCCTGGCCCCTTGTCCGGCTCTGCCTGTGCGCACCGGCACAAGGGGTGGCAATGGTTGGTTCGTTGCTGGATCCCGCTAACGATCATTGCCGACCTTGCCTCAACATATCTCGCGATGGTGATCGCCTACGATCTTCAGTTTCGGCGCGCCTTGGCACCCTGGGCGATTCGTGGCGAGTACCTGGCCGCGATGGCCGCGTCCCTGGCCGTACTCATTCTTTGCATGATCTCTTTGGGCGGTTACCGGATTGTCACTCGCCTCTCGTTTCAGAAGCAGGTCGAAACCGTTGCCCGCGGCGCTTTCCTGCATACCCTTCTGGTCTCCGTCGGATTGCTCGGGCTGGACATGCTCGGTGGGGCGCGGCGTTTTGTCTTGGCAAGCGCAGCACTCGTACCCTTCGCCCTCTTCCTGAGCCGCATTTCGCTCCACAAGATTCGTGTTTACCTGAGCAAGCGGGGTTTCGGCATTCGTCGTGCCATGGTGATCGGTTCAGGAAGCAGTGCGGCAGCAGTATTCAAGCGTTTCTCACGAGCACCCGAGTTGGAGTACGAGATTGTCGGAGTTCTGATCGACAGGAACAACCCCTTCGCGGAATCGGAAGAGGAGACGTCGTGTATTCTTGGGTGTGTGCAGGATCTACCGTCCCTGGCCAGGAGTTACGATATTGACATCGTGTTCGCGCTGGAGTGGAATCCCAACGACTCCAATCACCGAAACTGGGTATCGATCTGCAAGCGGGCCCACCTACCACTGCGCTACCTATCCGAACACACTGATCTTCTCCTGCAACGCACCGGCATCCTGGATTTAACGGGTGTTCCTCTGGTCTCTGTGCAGAACTCGGTCCCGACCAGAGGGCGACGTCTGGCCAAGCGTTCGCTCGATCTCGCTGGCGCATCCCTCCTCCTGGCCATTGTCAGCCCGATCATGCTCTTGATCGCCATTGCCATCCGTCTGGATAGCTCCGGCCCCATCATCTTTCGCCAGCGACGACTGACCCTCGATGGTTCCAGTTTCTACATGCTGAAGTTCCGTACCATGGTGTCCAACGCCGAAGATATCCGCAATGCGTTAGAGACAGCCAACGAGGCAAGCGGTCCGCTTTTTAAGATTCGACACGATCCACGAATCACTCGGGTTGGCAAAATCCTCCGCAAAACCTCCCTGGACGAATTGCCCCAACTGATCAATGTGCTACGTGGGGAGATGAGCCTGGTGGGACCACGCCCACCTTTGCCGCACGAAGTCGCTTGCTATGAAGATTGGCACACACGTCGACTCCAGGGGCTCCAGGGAATGACGGGCCTCTGGCAGATTTCGGGGCGCAGCGACATCGATTTTGAGAAGATGGTGCTGCTTGATCTCTACTACCTGGAGAACCAGTCGCTTCTGTTCGACCTAGAAATCCTCATGGGAACAATTCCCACAATTCTTTTCGGCCGTGGTGCGTATTGATGCCCGACCGGGTCAATACAGCTCTCCCCGCAATCTGCTCTCGGTTGGGCAAAATGATGATCCGACAACCGCCTGAGCCGCTTCGCAAAGAACCAGCGCCTCCGGTGTGCAGTTGTTGAGGCTGCAACGCATCCAAGTGGTGACCGTATAGTCGAACGCGTCATCGGAATAGGTTCCGGTGCCGCGGAGGTGAAAGACGGCGCGACAGCCTGTCAAGTCAACGTCACCGATTGTATCCTCCACCAGTGTGGAATCGACCGTGGCAGCCAAACTATCCAAATCCACGTCGACCTCGCATTCAACAAAAAACTCTCCATTCTCCGCTTGTGGCAAACACTCTTCGGGAAACCCCTCGGGACCGGCGAACTCCTCTACCGCGGCAACCGGGTCGCTGAGTTCCCGGCAGTCATCAACGATGGTAGCATCGGCCTGCAGACACTGCTTTTGCGTTTGCACAACATGCCAAAACCCGGGTTCGCAGGGGGCTTCGGGTTCACTGCCACCGCTTCCGCCGCCGCAAGCGGCAAAGCCTAGGAGTGTCAGTATAAGGAGAATGGGTGCGCCGAATCGCCTCTTTGCCATGACGGAAAGATCTCGCAAGGGTGAGTGTGTTATCGGAGGTGTTTGGGTGGCCGCTCCAAAAAGACCGGTCCAACAGGTTTCCAGTGTGGCGTTGAATCCGCGAGAAAGCCTGGGAGCCGGTCGCGCATTGTCTTTACGTCGCCCGCACCCGTTCCTGCTCCAATCTCTTCGTTGCCAAGTCCTTGAAAGGCAACCAGCCTTCTTGCGGACTCAGCGCTTCGATCTCGAAACAGGGCCGAGCACGGGACTCGAAAGCCAATGCGCGACCGGCTCCCGGCGTGCCCGAGCTTCGTAACAGGGTCATGCTGAAAAGTGCAACCTGCATCTACCATAACAGGGGCGTGGGTTCGGTGCGAGATTCTTCTTCTGCTGCGAACCCCCTTGCGTCGTTTCTGCTATGGGCCATCCTTGCGCGGAGTGGTCAAAACCCTCTTCCTTTGTCTCTTTGAGGACCGGTGTCGCAACAGAGAACCAGCCAGGAAGCGGCGGTGTCGGGTCAATCCACTCGCGCTGGAGTCGACGGGAAGTGCCGCAACATCAACCGAATACACGCAATTCTGCTAGACGAATGGTTCCATATGATCTATTTTCCTGGCAATCAGGTTGAAAGTATGTCATTAAACGGCGTCGATATCACCTGGATAGCCGGCGTGCAGTGGATGCAGATTTCGCATTGTTCGCAACCATACTGAGCGCAGTTTCATGTCTTAGGATCCGGTCGCAAATTGCAACCTCGCCACCGTAACAACATTGTCCGAAACAGCTACACCGCTCAGGGCAAGTCACGCCCGGTTTGCACACACAACACGGAGGAATCAGCAAATGGCTAGCGCCACAGATAAATGGTACAACCTTTCTGAAATGGCTCGGCTCACGGGCATCAATCGCGCCCAGTTGCACAAGTATGTGAAGACCAACGCTGGGCGTTTTACCACCAAGAAGATCGGGCGGCGAACCGTTTTCGCGGAATCCGCCGTGAAAGTGTTTGAAGAGATTCGCGCCGAAGGCCTGAGGAAGGTCGGAAAGAAGGTCACTCCTCGGGTCAAGGCGAGCGGTTCGGTCAGGAAGAAGGCCGGTCGCCCGTCCGCGGCGGCAGCACCGAAAGCAGCTAGCCCAAAGAAAGCCGCGGTGAAGAAGAGCACGAAGGCTCTGGACAAGGGTGCCAAGACCAAAGCAAAATCGGTTCAGCCCAAGAAGCGGGCGACTCAGTCCAAAGCAGTTGCCGCGAAGCGACCGGCCAAGGCAGCCGGCGATGCGGCCGTGATGGCGCAGGTGCTCAAAGCGATCAAAGAGCTGCGTGCCGAAGTAGCGAGTCTCAAGGCGGCGACGGCGCGTCCGGTCGTGTTGAGTATGGAGCTGAAGCGCAAGTAAGAGTGGTGGTTGCGGCCATGTTTTGCGAGGACAGTGGTGGGTGCGGATGGCGGCGCCCACCACTGCCTTTTCTTGTTGGCCGGCGGGATCCAAGCCGTCGTCATGCAACTCTCGTGTTCAAACGCTGCGCATCGGTGTCTTTTTTTGAGGCATTGCGCACTGCCGTGACCGGCTAAGAGCCCTGCCGGTGGCTCTCAGTCATGGAGGATTCGGGGGAGGGAGTGTTCCCCGATCGCAGCGATTGCTGTTGCTTGGGGCGAGACCCGTACAGATTCAGGCTGGATTTGGAGCGCGCATGGCAAGGCTCACCGCGAGCATGTGGTTGTCCCTTCAACAAGATATGGCGCTATCAATAGCTCTCTGCGGCGCCAGCGGAATAAGCCATGCTTCCTGTGGGATGAAGCAGACCGGTACGAGCCCTGCCGATTCACATTCCCCTGATGTAACCGAATCAAGCAGGCGGAGTGGT
>JALXCG010000029.1 GCA_026991065.1 Gemmatimonadota bacterium
CTGCGCTGGTGCGCACCCAGCGATACCCCAGGTCGTAGCGCGCCTGCCGGGTGCGCACCAGCGCAGTGTCCGGCGTGTCCTCCCCCTCCAGACAGGCCCCCCACATGTTGCTGACCACGGTGCCCAGCAGGTGATGGGTGATCTGGAAGTCACTGTCTCCGTCGCGCGGCGGGTTGACGCCGAGCGGCTCGGCCGGGACCGATTCAACGCCGAAGATCAGCACCAACAAGAGCAGCAGCAGCGCAAACGCACTTCCGGCTTCCGGCTTCCGGCTTCCGGCTTCCGGCTTCCGGCTTCCGGCTTCCGAATCTCATGGAGTCCCGAGTCATGTCAAGCTCCTTCTTTGGAGTACTCGCACTTCCCACGGCCCGATTCTCCCGGGACCACAGGTCTTTACTGTTGTTCAGTATGACCCCGCCGGTGAAGTTGCACAAGGGGCTTCGAGCCCCCATCCGCGTCGTTGGCGCGGGATTGACTCCCTGCGGCGCAACGGCTGGGGGATTTCTCCATGAAAGATGCGCGCGAACTCTACGCCCAGCACACCGCCGAGACCTGGCAGATCCTTGAGGAGGAGGCGCTGCGACTTGCCTGGAGCGCCACCGCCGGCCGGCCGTGGCTGGTCAATGCGCTCGCCTATGAAACCTGCTGCGAGAAGCAGGGGGTGAAGGATCGCACACTGCCGGTCACGGTTGCTGCAAGCGTTCCTGCAGCGCATCGTCAACGGCGGTAGCCGCATCGACCGCGAATATGGCCTGGGGCGGATGCGGACCGATCTGCTGGTGAAGTGGCCGCTCGACCCCGCACAGGGTTTCCTGGGGCCGGTGCAGAAGGTGGTGATCGAGCTGAAGCTGCTACACAAATCGCTGGCAGCGACAATTGCCCAAGGGCTCGAACAGACCCACGCCTACGTCCAGCGCACCGGCGCCGCCGATGCCCATTTGCTGCTCTTCGACCGCCGGCCCGAGATCCCCTGGGAGCAGAAGATCTTCCGCCGCGAAGAGGAGCACGAAGGGCTCGCGATCACCGTCTGGGGGATGTAGCGAGCACTCGCCCCAACACCACTCACTGCAGCGAGTGCGAAGTCGGCGTGCGAAAGCGGGAGAGATCGAGCCCACGGAAATAGTCGATCGTCTTCACCAACCCGTCGCGCAACTCCACCCGCGGCGCCCAGCCCAGCTTCTCCTTGGCCAGATCGATCACCGGCTTGCGCTGCGCCGGATCGTCGGAAGGCAGCGGCCGGAACTCGATCACGGATTTGCTATCGGCCAACTCGATCACAATCTCGGCCAGCTCCCGGATGGTGAACTCATGCGGATTCCCCAGGTTCACCGGACCGATGAAATCCTCGGGGCCGTTCATCATGGCGTGGAGGCCACGCACCAGATCGTCGACATAGCAGAAGCTGCGCGTCTGGGAGCCATTCCCGTATATCGTAATCGGTTTATTGGCAAGCGCCTGGATAATGAAATTGCTCACCACGCGGCCATCGTAGGGATGCATGCGCGGACCGAAGGTGTTGAAGATCCGCACCACCCGAATATCCACGCCATTCTGCCGGTGATAGTCGAAAAAAAGCGTCTCGGCGCAGCGCTTGCCCTCGTCGTAGCAGGCGCGCAACCCGATCGGATTGACATTGCCGCGGTACTCCTCCGGCTGCGGATGCACCTGCGGATCGCCATAAACCTCGCTCGTCGACGCCTGCAATACCCGCGCACCAACCCGCTTGGCCATGCCCAGCAGATTCACCGCCCCCATGATCGAGGTCTTCACCGTCTTGATCGGATTGTGTTGGTAGTGCACCGGACTGGCGGGACAGGCCAGATTGTAGATCTGGTCCACCTCAAGAAAGATCGGCTGAATAATGTCGTGCCGGATCAGCTCGAAATTGTGGTGGTCAAGAAGATGCGCGACGTTGTTCTTCTGGCTGGTAAAGAAATTGTCGAGGCAGATCACATCGTGCCCCTCATGCACCAGGCGCTCGCATAGATGCGTGCCAAGAAAACCGGCGCCGCCGGTGACGAGAATCCGTTTCAGAGTAGCCATGAAGATCTCCAGTGCAGGTCGCTGATTCACCAAGTCTGCATCGTAACGGATTTCAGCCGGACCGGCGCACCATTTAGCGGCGGATCAGCTATTCCCAACACGCAGCACCCGTGCCATGGAGACGATCAAGCGGAGCTGTCCGCTCCGTGGGATTTCGCCTCCAACGCCGTGGCCGTGGAGATTACACCGTAGCAGCGCGCTCTCTTTGAGCGCGCACTTTCTACTTGCACTCCGAGTCGCTCCCTTTCTATATTCTACCCGGAGGTAGACATTGCGACTCTTCAAATCATCTGAATACGCGATTCGCTGCCTGGTCTTCATGGCGATCTCGGAGTGCGATCTCTGCCCGGTGCAACAACTCGCCACTGAGCTGAACATCCCCTTCAAGTTCCTCGGTCGCCTCATGGGGCGCCTGCGCGCCGCCGGGTTCGTTGAATCGGTGCGCGGCAAGCACGGCGGCTACCGCATCGCCAAACCACTGGAAAAGATCCGCCTCGAAGCGATCATCGACACTGTAGAGGGCCTTGACACTTATGACCGCTGCATCCTCGGCTTCGACCGCTGCGACGAGGAAAACCCCTGCCCGTTGCACGACTTCTGGAAGAGCCCCAAAGCCGGCATCCAGGAGATGATGGCCCAGGTCACCCTGGCCGACATGGTGCAGGCCAAGGGCAAAAAGCTCTCCTGACCTCCCCACCCCACATTCTCCGCGCCGGCACCCTTGCGGCGCAATAACCTACGTGCGAGTAGAAATAAGCCGCGCGATCGACTTTCTTAGAACACCACTCTTCAACCGCACCGGCCTCCCGCCGGTGTCACCAAGGAATTCACAGCCATGAATCCCTCTCTCCTGGACCGTTTGCTGAGCCGCAAAGGGCTGTATGTCGCCTTTTGGATCGTGGGGCTCGTGATGGTGACCACACTGATTGTCTTCACCGCCAACCTGCAAAAAGAGGTCCCACCGATTCCACAAAAAGTGGTCTCCACCTCCGGACAGACCCTCTACACCTACGACGATGTGGTCAAAGGCAAGGGGCTGTTCCAGGAGTTCGACCTCATGGACTACGGCACGCTGCTCGGCATGGGCGCCTATCTCGGCCCCGACTTTTCCACCGAGTTCTTCCACCGTCGCGCCGAGTCCCTCTATGAATCGTTCGCCCGCGCCGACTACGGCACCTCCGCCGCCCGCCTCAGCGCCGAGCAGCGCGCCGCGGTCAAGGAGCAGGTCAAGCGCGACTTCCACGCCGGCACCACACTCACCGACGGCGTGGTCACCTACTCCGACGCCTCGGCCAAGGCCTACCAGGCCAACGCCGACTACCTGGTCGACTTTCTCACCAACGGCAATCGCGAGATGGCCTGGGTCGGCGGCGTAATTCGCGCCGACGAAGCGCGCCTGATCGCCGCCTTTGTCGACTGGTCGCAGATGGTCGCTTCCTCCCTGCGCCCGGGCACCGAGCGCACCTGGAGCAACAACTGGCCGCCGGAACCCCTGGTCGATCAAAACGCCACCTGGAACACCCACTACTACACCCTCTGGGAGATGCTGGCGCTCTGGGTCGGCACCATCCTGGTCCTCTTCATCGCCTACGAAAAGCTCCTCAAGAAGGATCCGAACGAGCGCCTGGAGCAGCCGCTGGTCATCACCAAACTCTTCCCCTCCCAGCAGAAGCTCATCAAATATGTCCCGGTCGTCAGTCTCTTCTTCCTCCTCCAGGTGATCCTCGGCGGCTACCTGGCCCACATCTACACCGACCCGGTCAACAACTTCATCCTCGACCAGTCGCTCATCCCCTTCAACGTGATGCGCGCCCTCCACGTCAACCTCGCCATTCTCTGGGTGGCGATCGGCTGGCTGGTGGGCGGAATGCTCATCGCCCCCCTGGTCGGCGGTGAAGACCTCAAGTTCCCCTGGCTGGTCGACCTCCTCTGGGTCGCCCTGCTCATCGTCGGCTCCGGCGGTCTCATCGGCATCTACCTGGGCGCCACCGGCCAGATGCGCGACGTCTGGTTCTGGCTCGGCAACGAAGGCCGCGAACTCCTCAACCTCGGCCGCGTCTGGGACATCGGTCTCGTCGTCGGCCTGGTGATGTGGTTCCTCATGGTCTTCAGCGTCATCCGCAAGGCCAAAACCAACAACATCCTGGTCGGCACCATCATCTGGAGCGCCTTCGGCATCGCCACCCTCTACATGGCGGGCATGGCCCCGGTGCACAAGATCATGCCCAACTTCACCGTCGATGACTACTATCGCTGGTGGGTGGTGCACCTCTGGGTGGAACTCACCTTCGAACTCTTCGCCGCCGGCGTCCTCGCCTTCCTCACTGTCGCGCTCGGCCTGGTCTCGCGCAAATCCGCCGAGCGGATCATGCTCTTCGAACTCGGCCTGATCATGCTCAGCGGCACCCTCGGCGTCGGTCACCACTACTGGTGGCAGGGCCTCGACGAATACTGGATCGCCATCGGCGGCATCTTCTCCGCCCTCGAACCCCTGCCCCTCGTGCTGCTCATGATCGAGGCGGTCAAAGAGCAGCGCCACATTCGCGCCGAAGGCGGCAACTTCCCCTTCGCCGTCCCCTTCCTCTTCCTCGCCGGCAGCGCCTTCCTCAACTGGTTCGGCGCCGGCTTCCTCGGCATGGTGATCAACACCCCCACCATCAACTACTACAGCCACGGCACCTACCTGATCATGCCCCACGGCCATGTCGCCCTGCTCGGCGCCTTCGGCTACATCTCCATCGCCTTCATCTACCTCGTGGCCCGCAGCAACGCCATGGCCAAAAACCTGGAGTGGGATGAGAAGTGGAGCAAAATCGGCTTCTGGCTGGTGACCATCGGCGTGGTCCTCTTCGCCCTCCCCACCCTGATCATCGGCTTCCAGCAAGCCCACACCGCCCATGATCTCGGCTACTGGGCCACCCGTCAGCGCGCCGCCCTCGACGGCCTGCAACCCTGGATGTGGTCCCGCCTGCTCCCCGACGGCCTCATGATCCTCGGCGCCGCAACGATCTTCTTC
Source organism: Gemmatimonadota bacterium (assembly GCA_026991065.1). Classification (GTDB taxonomy): domain Bacteria; genus JALXCG01. The sequence goes on from JALXCG010000029.1 coordinate 5,060, forward strand.
GACCTCCTGAAGAAGAGCTTCTTCGCGCGCCCCGCGGCCTGATCCCGACCAGCGGCGGAACCGCGCCCAGATCACTGGAACCGTCGACGTGACGCGGCGGATCCTCCCGGTTGGAGAGGAGTTCACGCTCCTCTTCAACCTTTTTTGTCTGCACCAGTTGTGCCGCTTCCAACGCAACGCGGCACCGCCGGCCGCAATCAGCCGGATGGAACGCGCCGGTTGCGCTCGAAAAAGCCCCCTTCAGCAGCCGCCCCAAGGGTTCGGCTTCTCCACATCTCCTCGCGCGGCCTGCCGGCGGGGGTCCTGGTGATGGTGGCAGCCGCAAAGGCGACAGAAGCAACGCCCGCGCAACAAAACCGGTGCGCCCGAAAGCGATCCGGCTTATAGTATAAGCTCAATGCACTAAAACAAGCTTCCCCATCCTTCCCAGATCGAAAGGCCCGCCCATGAGATCCCGTTTCCTGCCCTGCTCCCCCCTCCTCTGCACCCTTCTCCCTCTGGCACTCGCCTCTCCCGCACTGGGGCAATCCGGCGCCATCCTGCAGGAATTTGCCGGGCAGACCTACTGGGAGGGATTCGCCGGAACGCTCGACGGCTGCGGTGACATCGACGGCGACGGGGTTCCCGACCTGGTGATCGGTGACGACACCTACGCCGGCTTCGGCGGCCATGTTCGCGCCTACTCCGGCGCTACCGGGGCCGAACTGTGGAGCTGGAGCGGCTTCGCCCAGGGCGACGCGGTCGCCGGTGCCGGCGATGTGGATGCCGACGGCACTCCGGACATCATCGTCGGCGATCTCTTCGCCTCTCTACCGATCATCAAGGCGGGCGCTGCCTATGTCTATTCCGGCGCCACCGGGGCACTCTTGCACGAATTCATCGGGGACACCGGAGACGGCTATCTCGGAAGATCGGTGGATGGCGTGGGCGACATCGATGGCGACGGCGCCGCGGATCTGATCATCGGCGCCGACGGCGTCGGCAACATCCGCGCTTTCGGCGGTGCCGCCTACGTCCGGTCCGGCCTCACCGGAGCCCTTCTTTTCCAGATCGACGGGACCAAGGATCACGGCTACCTGGGCTCCAGCGTAGCAGGAACCGGTGACACCAACGGCGACGGCATCGGCGACTTCCTGGTCGGCGCATACGGGGAAGACCGCTGGGGCTACAACACCGGTGCCGCCTATCTCTACTCCGGGGCCGACGCCTCTCTTCTTCACTCCTGGACCGGCTTGAACCAGAACAATCGCTTCGGCGAGGCCGTAGCCGCGACCGGCGACCTGGATGGCGACGGTTCCGGCGATCTGGCGATCGCGGCGCCGGGCGCCGGGCCAAACGGGCAGGTGTATCTCTACTCCGGCGCCACGGGGCAACTGCTCTTCACCCTGGAGGGGCAGGATCCCGGCGAAGTGTTCGGCAAAAGCGTCGCCGGCGCCGGTGACGTAGACGGCGATGGCACCAGCGACGTTATTGTCGGTTCCGACCGCTACTACACACCGGGTGGCTATAGCGGCATCGTCCGCGTCTTCTCCGGCGTCGACGGCCACCTGCTGCAGTATTTCACCGCCGGCCTCGAAGTCGGTCGGCTCGGTCTGGCCGTGGCCGGCCCCGGCGATCTGGATGGCGATGGCCGCGCCGATCTGCTGGCCGGAGCGCCGGAAGTCGAAGTGCCGGGGCTCAACGAGGCCGGGGTTGCCTACCTCTTCTCCGGCCAGCGTGAAGGGGTTCTGTTGGAAGTCGCCAACCTGCAAGCCGGCGGCACTGCCACCCTGCGCCTCTACGGTGCCGACCCCACCAGTTCCGCGCTCTTCGCCTATTCCCTCACCGGCGCCGGCCCCACCCCGACCCCCTATGGCGATGCTGAATTGAGCGCGCCGATCCAGAGTTTGCCACCGGTTCTCTGCGATGCCAACGGCATGGCCGAGATTCAGGTGAGCGTTCCCGGCTCCGCCGCCGGAGTCCTGCTCTGGGCCCAGGCCGCCGAACTGTACGCCGGAGGCGGCGGCGTTCTCACGCAACCGCTGGCGCTCGAAGTTCACTGAGTCGCTTGCGGATCGCCGCGACGCAGCGGCGACCCGCAAGCAAAAGCGCGCCGCTTACGGCAGCGGCGCCTCAATCACATGGCGCTCCGTTACGTTGAAGCTGAAGACACCGTAGTCGGGCGCACCCACCGGATGGGAACCGGCGTTGGGCTCCTGCCACATATCCTCAGCCCGGTAGTAGTACTCCACCAGCGAGCCCGCCGGCTGTCCCGGAATCTGCCCGCTCACCCAGTCGTTGCCGATCGGAGTCAGCGCCACCTCCTGCCAGGCGCCTCCATCCACGCGATAAAACACCGAGGCCCAACCGATGCCGTAGTCGTCGGCGAGCTGCGCCCCCACGGTGTAGCTGCCACGCGCCGGCCCACTGGGGATCTCGATCGCATCGACAAAATAGGGCGGCTCGATATCGTCTGGAGTGGTCACCTTGAGGTCATCGACCCACCACTTGGCCCAATTGACGAAGAAGCGGTCGGCGGTGATACCGAAGCGGACCCGCAACGCGCCATCCCCGACATTGGGAAGTTCGATCTCCTGCGGTGACCACGGACGATAGAGCGGATCCGACATCCAGTCAAAAACCCAGCCGCGTTTCCAGGTGGCGCCGTTATCCACCGAGACATCGACCCGCATGTCGGTGAAAAGCTCCTCCTGCAGGTTGTAGGCGTGCCAGAAAGCGAGGGTTGCGGTATTGAAGCCCGACAGATCGATCGGATCGCGCAGCGTGACATACTCCCAACTGTTGGTCGGACCGCCACTGAACATGGCGTGAGTGGGCGAGTGGGAAGATTGCGTGGAAAGGTCCCAGTTCTGCTCCGTGTTCCAGAGCAGGTCGAAGGAGTCCGGGTCCGCATACTCCAGTTGGTCCAGGTGCAGCAGCACCGGCGGTGGCGGCGAGCCGACCGTGAAGCGCAGCGGCACCACCTGGTCGAAGTCGACGCTGTCGCCATCGGCGTGAACCGCCAGGCCCAGCTCCACACTGTGACCACCGGGCGTCAGGTCGTGCGCCCAGATGCGGATCGGGGAGTCGAGATTGTTCCCACTCTCCTCGGGGGCCAGGTCTCCGTAGTCGGAGAGCGCCGCATCCACAGTCAGGTAGTTGTCGTGAGAGTCCGCCACGATCCGGGTGTTGTAAGCGGTTTGGCCACCGATATTCTTCAACTCCACCAGAACCGACGCGCTTTCCCCGGCGTCCAACTTGCCATCACCATTGCCGCCGGGCGGAGAATCGTCGAGCTGGGTCTGCACCACGCGCACCCAGGGGGCATTCAGCGGCGCGGTGGATTCGAGCGCCGACCACACGTCCAGACGGCCCCAACCGTAGTCATTGTTGGGGTAGGGGTCGCCCGCGGGCGGTTGCACCGAACTGTCGAGCAGAATGTCATAGAGGAGATCGGGAGTGAGAGTCGGGTTTTTCTCGCAAAGCAGCGCCACCGCACCGGCCATGTGCGGCGTGGCCATGGAGGTGCCGCTCCAGGTGTCGTAGCGGTTGTTGGGCAGGCAGGAGCGTACATTCTCGCCCGGAGCGGAGAGATCCGGCTTGATCAGATTCCAATCGGGACGGAACCAGGTACTCGGGTCGTTCCAGGGGTTTCGGTTGGGGGCCGGCCCGCGCGAGGACCAGGAGGAGATCAGGTCCCGGGAGTTGGTCGACCCAACGCCGAGAACCACCGAGTAGTTGCCCGGCGTTCCGGCCGAACCGGTGCCCGGCCCCTCGTTGCCGTTGGCGCAGACGGGCAGGATGTCGATGGTGAGATAGGTGGCGAAAACATCCCAGAAGGAGGTGCTGGTGCGGTCGGTCGAGCCCCAGGAGTTGGAGCAGACCCGCACATCCACCTCCGGCTTGAGCCCGCCGATAAACTCCAGCCCCTGAATGATCTGGTGGTCATAGCCGGAACCGCCGGAATCGAGCACCTTGGCGGTGACGAACTTGGCTCCCGGTGCCACACCGATGTCGTTGCCGAAGGGCCCCAGGCCG